>NZ_JBXXZH010000441.1:0-4406 GCF_059640475.1 Calothrix sp. CBUCES-K 9914 | reverse complement strand
CTCTTAACTTTCTTCCTAATGACAAGCACAACAAATACCAAACGTAAAATTTCTCCAAAACTTCTAGCTTGGCTCGATATCTTGGCAATCGGAGCATGGGGAGTTTTGATGTTAAAATATTGGTCAACAGGCAAATTAAATATATTAATACATCCAGATTATTTTTGGCTGATAATTATTGCTAGTATTGGATTACTATTAGTTGCTTTCTTTAAAGGCAAAGAACTATTACAAAAACGTCGCTACACTGAAATTGTAGGCGCCCAACATATAACAGTTTTTCCACCAGGATGGAGCAGTTCGCTATTATTATTTGCTGCGCTGCTTGGTTTTATAATAACACCCCAAGTTTTTGCTAGTCAAAGCGCTATGGATAGAAGCGTTACCGAGCTACTTGGACCAACACGTTCTCAACCTCAAGCGTTCCGTGCGTCAGTTCGTCCAGAAGAAAGGACACTTGTAGAGTGGGTAAGAACACTTAACGTTTACCCAGAGCCTGATGCTTACGCTGGGCAAAAAGCCAAAGTCCAAGGTTTTGCCATGTATCCGAATGATATTGGTAAAGAGTTTATGATGTTATCACGCTTTGTAATTACTTGTTGTGCTGCTGACGCATACCCAATAGGTTTACCAGTTAAACTTCCCGACAGTCGCGATAAATATCCAGCAGATAAATGGTTTGAAGTCGAAGGCAAAATGAGTACAGAAACCTTCTCTGGTAAACGTCACCTTACCCTCAACGCAACATCCATCAAAGAAATACCACAACCAAAAAATCCTTATAGTTCATAAATCCAAAATCAAATGGTTGCAAAGAAAAAGTCATTACTATTACCAATAGACCGAATGTCTTTAGCGCTGATATTAATAATTAGCGTATTAATTGGCATACTTATATTACAAGGTGATGTCGTTCGAGCCAGCGTTAGAAACTTTAGCTGGGAAAATCAAAAAATCGGTGCCGATGATACTTCTTTTAGTATGACGTTTAGTCGTCCAATGGATGCTAAAAGTGTTGAAAGTAACTTAAAAATTGAACCTCCACTTGCTGGTAAGTATAGTTGGGCAGGACGACGAATGGTATATACGCTCCTAATACCGGCGCCGTATGGAACAAGCTACAAAGTTAAATTAGACGGAGCAGTTGATAAGTTTGCAGCTAAACAGCGTAAAAAGCATACTCTTCAAGCTTTTTCTGGAGATTTTAGCACACACGACCGTGCTGTCATCTATATTGGTGCAACGGGAGAAGAACAGGGAAGGTTAGTAGTTTACAACTTCACTAAAACGCAAAAAAGTATCCTCACTCCTAAAGATTTGGTAGTTATGGACTTCAAACCTTACCCAGAAGGTGATAAAGTCCTATTCTCCGCGCGTGCCAAAACAAACCAAGACCAGCTCTCCAACAAAATATATACTGTCACCACTGGCATTAGTAGTCAACCTGGAAAAGAAGAACCAGCAAGTAGTGTTGATTTAGTATTGGATAGTGAAGAGTATCAAAATCTCAAGTTTGATTTATCACCCGATGGTAAAACAATAGTTATCCAACGTGGCAAGAGAAATAAACCAGGTGACTTTGGACTATGGTTTATGCCCGGGCGCAAAACGGACGAAGAAAGTAAACTTACCCGTATAGAAAGTCAACCAAGCGGAGATTTTTTAATTACCCCCGACAGTAGGGGTGTGGCTGTTGTCCAAGGACAAGGTGCAGCTATTTTGCCATTACAAAAAGATGGTAGCAGACCACTTGACTTTTTGCCTCAATTTGGACAAGTGCAAGCGTTTTCAAAAGATGGAACTCAAGCAGCAATGGTCAAGTTCAACAGCGACTTTAACAACCCGACTCGCTCATTGTTCCTAGTTACAAACCAAGGTGTAAATAAAGAGCTAATTAAAACCCCAGGCTCAGTACTTGGTTGTCAATTTGACGCAGCTTCACCTAACCTGTACTGTTTAATTACTCAATTATTACCTGGCGACCAGTTTATAGAACAACCGTATTTAATTGCTATTAACTTAAAGACTGGGCAACAAAAACCATTATTAGTACTTCCCGCAGGTCAGCGAAACATACAAATGAGTCTGGCACCCGATGGTTTAGGCTTACTATTCGACCAAGTAGTTAGTGCAGACCCAGGTGCCCCCACAACTGCTGGTTCGCTCAAAACATCATCAGGCGAAGCTATTTCCAACAGTAGTCTTTGGTTAATGCCTTTATTACCCGTCGCCGACAACTCAACTACTACCGAAATTAAACCCGAACAACTACCTTTGTCTGGATTTTACCCTCGTTGGTTACCGTAGGGTGCGTGGCGCCACCAAAAATTGTGAAACGAAGCAAGCATCTGGTGGCGCCACGCACCTGAGTTTTGCTTTAATAAGCAGTCGGTGCGTGAAGGCTACAAGTCTTGTAGCTACGTTGCTATTTTTTCGTAGCCTTCACGCACCCTACGTTTTACTTATTAAGTAGCATTCTGAGTACGAAAAGTGCTAAAAAATACTAATAAGGCTTACAAGCCCTAGGTTACTTTCTGGGTGTTCTAGGTAAAATTTTATAAAGTTATAGTATGGTAGTTTTTACCTCAGCAGTTTTAATAGGTGTAGTAGGCGCCGAAAAATCTTTGTGGCTATATAGTCGCAACCAATTTCGGAAACGTTTATACAGCAATAGTTTGTGCTTATTGGCTTCAAAATTTAAATTTGTGGGTGAAGAGTAATGAATGAAACTGACACCCCAGATAATGGGGCTTCCAAACAACCGCCTTTATCTGAGATAACTGAGATAACTGAGATAACTGTACAATCTGAGCCTGTTGATTGTCCTTTTTACTCGGTTATACCAAACCAGAATTTAACGAATACAAAGTTATCACCTGTAAACGAGGCGCCAAGTGAACAGGTCAGTAACGACGATGCCCATATATATAAACAATCATATAGCGATTCACGATACCAGGTTTTTACCCTAAATCAAGAACAGTGGGAAAGTGAAACTATCACAAATGTTGAGCAACCGCAAGAGCAAGCAGATGCTTTACCTGAGCAAAGTACACAAGTTCATGATTGGGTAGCTGAACCAGATGGCGCCCATTTGGCAGCTGTTGACGCTGAGTTTCAGCAGATGCTGGCATTAAACCACGAATTGCGAACAGCTAACGATGAACTTTATAAAAAAGTTGAAGAATTAACATCTCGTTTGGCAGAGTCAGAAAAAGCTGTGCAATTTCAGCAAAAGCGTTATAGCGTAACTGAAGCGATGCTCAAACAGCAAACGCAGGAACTTTGTGCAGTTCAAGACCAAGTTAAGTCAGTTTATCAGCAATTAGAAAACTCTTTACAAAACGTTCAACGTCAAGAAACTTTAATTGAAACTTACAAAGCTCAGTTAGAATTCAACCAGCAGCGTCTTGCTCAGTTAGAACGGGAGTGTGCTTTACTGCAAACTAACTACAGTTCGCAGTCACAACAACTTATTCAGTCTGAGACTGCTTGTAACGAGTTACGAACTAGGTTAATGCGACAGCAGCGTCAGACACTACAATTTAAAGCTGCCCTAGAAAAATGCCTTGACCCTGTTTCTTCTGGTAATGAACAGGTATCTCAAACTCAAACTACCCAACCTACAATAGATGATTCTGCTTCTTTAAAGAAATTTAAGTCGTTGTTTGTAAATGCCCAACCAATAAAACCCTGGTCTGGAGACTTAGATTCTGAGTTTGATTTTGATACTCAGCAAATAGAGGAAAATACTTCTGTTGACAATGTGATTAAATCTAATACAGATATTCCTATCCCACAGACTGAACCAACAGAACCTGTTGAGCAAACAGAACCATTAGAGGCACCACTTATATTACAAGATATACAAAGTAATACAAATAGCTTCGATGAGCAAATCGATAGCGTTATTCAAATGTACTTTGTTTCCCAGTCGGCGCCTATATCTAGTGAACCTATATCTAATGAAATAGAGAAGGAAGTTGAAAGCAAAGACGATATTTGGGATACAGTTGTAGATACAGGTTCTTTGCCAATAACCCCCGAAATAGTCATCGAACCATCTGCCCAAAATAGATCAAATACAAATACTCAAGAAATTGAAGACTACTGGGCAGAAGTTTCGCAGTTGACAAATTTAGATTTACCTGCTATCGAATCACCTCATCATCCTTCTCATAATATTGATGATGCTAATTCGCCTTCGCCTGTAGTTTACCCCAAACGCCCACCCAAAGGACGCAAATCGCTCGCCTCTGTACAACTACCTAAATTTCCACCACCACCTTAACACTCCTGCTTCTGCACTTTGTTAATTCCAAATTATGCTTTTCGACGAAACCCATTTAATGCGACTTTCACAAGGACAGCTTAATACACTGTCCAAGTGTCCAAGACTGTTTCAG
>NZ_JBXXZH010000440.1:0-4456 GCF_059640475.1 Calothrix sp. CBUCES-K 9914 | reverse complement strand
GCGCCGTATATAATACGGTGGTCGCAGGTAATATTAACTTGCATTTGCTGCTTAACCCCGAACATTCCATCAGAAGTTGCCACAACTTGAGGACGTGAGGCGCCGATTGCGAGTATTGAACCAGTTCCGGGTGGTAAGATAGCGTCGAATGTATCAACACCAAACATTCCTAAATTGGAAATGGTGAAAGTGCCAGTACTGTATTCTTCAGGTTGAAGTTGTTTTGCGCGCGCACGGTCTACCAATGACTTCCAGTTACGTGACAGCGAATAAATATCTATTTGGTCGGCGTTTTGCAATACTGGTGTAATTAGTCCACCATCGTCCATTGCAACTGCAACAGCTATATTAATGCCAGAGTGATGCACAATTCCAGAGTCAGAATAACTAGCATTTAATAAAGGATGTTTTTGTAGTGTTACCGCTGTAGCTTTCGCTAGCAGCGCGCTCATTGTCACACCTTTTGATTTAAGCTGCTTGTAAAGTTTGTCGAGAGCATCAGTAGTGATAGTGTAGCCAACGCGGAAAACAGGTACTGCCAAGCTAGCAACCATACTCCGGTTAACAGCGTTTTGCAACGTGTTAAATGGTGTTGTTGTGCCTGGAACTGCTGAAACGGGTGCTGGTACTGGTACTGGTTTTGCAACAGGTGCTGGTGTGTGAACTGGTTTTTCAACAGGAGCAACAGGAGCAACAGTTGGAGTCGCAGTTGTGGTTGAAACATTGAGAGCAAGAGCTTCTATATCGGCAGCAACAATACGACCATATGGACCACTACCAGTAGTAATTTTATCCAACTCTACTTTTAACTCTTTTGCTAATTTCTTTGCGCGCGGTGAAGCTACAACTCTACCATCGCGATGATTTGAGCCATTTTGAGATGCTGTTATTGGTGCTGCTGTCGCGGTTGCACTGGCGCCGTTCGTTGCAGCAACTGGTTGTGGAACTGGTTGTGTAGCTGAAGAGGCTTGTGCTGCTGCTGTTGCAATTTCCGCTTCGGTTTCAGCGATAAAAGCAATCGCTTCCCCAACAGGCGCCGAATCACCAGCTTGTACTATGATATGGGCAAGATATCCTTCGTAAAAAGACTCTACATCCATATCAGCTTTATCCGACTCGACAACCACCACAGTTTCACCTTTTTCCACTTTGTCACCGGGTGATTTTGCCCAGGAGACAATTTTGCCTTCGGTCATGGTGGAACTAAGTGCGGGCATGAATACTTCGTAAATGCTCATGTGCGTGGTTAAATCGATAAATTATGAATTGTGCGCTCCTCGAATTGTAGCTCGACCGAGCGCTCAGGAACCATCAGCATGATGTTTATGTCTATGATTTTAAGACTTACTCAAAAAAACCCGGTTTCTGATTGAAATTTATGCACAAAGTCGTAGGAGGTAATACCATATATATACTTAAAATGCAAAGTTGGTAATCAACCGTCTCACACAACGTTTTAATTATGCCGGCAAAGTCAAAAATAGCTTTTATTTTGATACTCAGTATCTTTGCCACAATCAGCGCTAGTGCCGTGTTCTTCAATCGCAATTCATCCACGCTGGTTTACAGCAATCAAAACGCTCAAGCGCAACAACTTCCTGTGGCAATTCAATCTGCCGACATTGCAGCTTATCCCGAACGCGCGAAATATAAAACGATACCTTTAGAAAGTATCAAATCCGCGCTCCAGGGAACAGACCCAGCATCGTTAGCAGTGGAAGCATTTGATACGAACGGTATCAACCGTAAACCCCGAAAAGTTGAGGTTGCTTACCCACAACCCAATCAAGCTTTAGTAACAATTACTCAAAAGGACTTAGTTAAAAACTCTCGTGATGCAGTTCGCTACCGTGTCGAACTCAGCAGTTTCGGACGAACAATACTCGCTACTTCCCCTCCAATGTGGCAAATAGTCTGGGTCGGAAAACGAAATACTCCGCAAGAAAGTGCTGAGTAGAAAGTGCTAAAAGGAGTGCTGAGTAGAAAGTGCTGAGTGCTGAGTGCCGAGTTTTAATTCATAACCATAACTTATAACTCGAACAGACACGATTAATCGTGTCTCTACTCAGCACTCAGCACTCAGCACTTTTTACTTTCTTAGATGTCTCCGCGAATTTCTTCGACGACTCCATCACGGATAACTACTTCAACTTGTAACTTACTGATTAAGTTATCTCCTGGTTCGACGCGGAAAAAACCTTCCATTTGGAATTGATTTACTTCTTGGTCTAGTTCCAATAATTGAACTTGCTGGAGATTTTGCAAGCTTTGGTTCTTTTGTTCTAACAGTTCACTTTTTTTCTCGTTAACCTGCCCTTGAATGTTATCTATTTGTTGTAAGGTTTGAGGTCCAGGTGGTTGCAAACCTTGTTTTTGAATTTCTGCTATTGCCCGTTGTCCTTGAACATCAAGTTGTTGTAGCTGTTGATCAATTTGGATAATTTGACCCTGAAGTTGCTGCTGTACTTCTTCTTTCCAAAGCGGGGTAACAATTGCTTTGACGTTGACAGCACGCTTTAAAAGTAGTTGTTTGGAGACATCCATAAAGGTTTCACGTTCACTCGTTTAGTTAACAGTTGTGGAGGTAGAGGCGAACATGTTGTTAATAGTATCGCTTGGGGCGTTCCATCACAACATGTCGTCTTACCTTCAATGTTTGTGTCATTAAACCGTTTCGGCTGAAAACGGTTCTAAAATTAACCTCAATTGTGCTATGCAGTCGTCCGGACGGTATCCGGGACGAGATTTTGCACTGAGTGGTTAAGTTCTTGCCTAAATAAATCCTGAATTATTTTACTCTCCAAGTTTATTTGTTGGCTGCCTGACAGTGTAACATTGTCTTTTTGTATACATAGTTTGAAATTCTGAGTTTATGCCCATTTTTCTAGGCTTTCAACTCATTTGTTTTATTTTCCCCCCGTTGCTTCACGAACTGTCCTGTGAACCAGCCGCAAAACACTGAATTTTTTCATTTAATTGCGTGTAAGTTAAAACAACTTCTGGTTTGACATAGGGTCACAAACTGCCACAACAAAGCTGATATCGCTTTGCTACTTCGTTCCATATTTCTGGCAGTGTCTCAATGTCTGAATAATCAACGAAATTCTTTGCTAACTCACGAAGAGCGCGATGTATAGCTCCCAAAGAAAGTTGGGTGATTATATGTTTGGACTATAATCGCCTTACCCTACAACTACTTAAAAACTAAATTAATACTGCTTCCAGCATATTCGCCAGCACAGTAAAGGCAAATGATGCAAAACGACACAATGATTTTGTATTGATTCTCCAAAGCTAAAACTAATTTACTATTGATAAAACTCTATGTTGTGTTAGGCTTATATAAGCAAACAGTGATGCTACAAATCCGTTCCTCCTCAGTGCATCGGGTTTTAGGTATAACTGTGTTCCCTCTGAACAACCGCAGCGCAAATCTATTTTAGATTTGGAATTTTAGGTTTTGGATTGCTTTAAGTCCAAGGTCTAAAACCTAAAATCTAAAATCCACACAGCCTACTACGATTCTTTAAGAGGTAAACAAAACATGAATTCAACAGACATTATATTGCTAACTTTTGTAAGCACAATTACTTGCCTAGTTCTTCCACGAATGGTGTCAATGATTTTTGTGGGAACTCAAGCCAAAAAACAAAATCCAATTTTTGTATTGCAAAAAAATAAACACAAACATAAGCCAAAGGTAACTAGTTTCCCATTCTGTACTACTAGCTATGCGATAAAAAACGCTCCATCATGTAAATTCAGCCCGCATTTCTGCGAGAGATGTTCTTCGCACGCGTAACGACTTGATGGGGAGATTGCTTGCAAGGGGCAGTATCTCCCTTCCCATATAACTTTTAATTGTCTTTACAATACTTTATATTAAGTTAAGCTTATGATTACCAAAAGAAATTCTAAAGATTAGACGCATCAAATATTAATCGATATGTTGCACAATTAAAGAATAGAACCGTTATAAAAAGAAAGGGGAAGAACTTTGAGTTTAGTAGATGGTTTATTCCTAACTCTAGTTAGTGCAACTATTTGCATTTCATTGCCGAAGCTGCTATCAACCTTGCCAAGTGACAAAAGCAAGCTTATTAAACCTGCTTTGCGAGAAACATTGCCAGAGCCATCCCCCTGAACGGTTACGTCCAGAAGTCCCCACTTTGCTTACAGAAAGTTAGTTAAGGTTCAATATTAATCTCTCAAAAATAAACAGCTAATCTAACACAATGTATAACCCGGTTCAAACGTAACCGGGCTTTTACATACTATATTGATGGTAAGCTGTTAACCTTGCCTTAAGGCTGAAATTACCTGTTCTGTAATATCTCTTCCACCTCTAAGATTATCGAACAAGCATTGAATTGTATAAATTATACCCCAAGGTATTCCCCACCATCCAAAGAACAACGAGATTAGCAAAAACGGAATACTTTTACCAAAGGCGCCT
>NZ_JBXXZH010000439.1:0-4472 GCF_059640475.1 Calothrix sp. CBUCES-K 9914 | reverse complement strand
ATTTGAAACAGAGTTAATAAAGTTCTCAAAGTTTCCCTGTTTGAGGGGAACTTAAGGTCATTATTACTATCTATATTATTAACCGATAAGTTTTTAGGCATTATAAAAAAAATTAACGAATTTAGATAATGACACGGGCAGGATGCCCGTTCCACAAGATTTGTACAGTAATTATGACTACGATTAATTACCTATACTGTTTAATATTTAGGTTGGGAGTCTTTGTGATTTCTCTTCTTCCCAGGAGTTTGGTAGCACTATGTAACTATTCTAATCATGCTACAACTGTCGTTATAGTTGAGATAAAAATAGTTATTCTTTGAACATGCCACTATTAACTTTCTATTGTAATTACTTTTGTTTGAAAGTAAATATAAAAAGTTATGTAAATCATAAAATAAAAATATTGTCTTCGATTCGATTTAGTAACAGTTCTCTACAATTATCTAGACACTGTACATTTTTCAAACAAAGCATAAAATCTATAAACTTATTTACAAGTAATAAGTAAATATCAGTGAAAAGTATTAACGCGCGCATCAATAAGAGCATAGTCAGTCAATAGTGTCCGTAAGCGTGTAAAGCTGCCATCGTAGTCGCGCGCGCTGTTAAGGCGCCTGTGGCAGAAAGTGAATTAACTGTATCGTCTTGCTATATACGTAACGAGTAAAAATGCGGTATTTTAATGCATCATCAACAAAAACACTCATTTATGAGCTGCATATAGTATGTTATTAAGGCGGATGCATAAAAATAAATCGCTTTTGATAGGCGCCGTTACAGTCCTGATAGCAGTCAGTGCTGGTGTAGCGCGTCCAGCACAGGCAGAAACTGTAATGCAAAAGGTAAAACGCACGGGAGTATTAACAGCAGGTACGAGTCGAGACGCTATTCCATTTGCTTATGTTGATAGCAAAGGACAGTCAGTGGGTTACTCGGTAGACATGCTGGTCATGATTAAGGAACAATTGGAAAAACAGTTTGGCAAGAAAATTCAACTCAAACTAGTTCAACTTACACCAGCACAACGAATTCCCCAAATTGTCCAGCGTCAGGTCGATATAGTGTGTGATGCAAGTAGCTTTACCTGGGAACGTGACAAGCAAGTTGATTTTTCGGTAAGCTATGCCGTTACAGGTACACAAATACTAGTAAAGAAAGATAGCACATTGGGTACACCTGAGTCGTTGTTAAGTAAGCGGGTTGGAGTGTTGCCGCAAACAACAAACGAACAGGTTATTCGGAAAGTGCAACCCAAAGCGCAGCTAGTAAACTTCAAAAGCCGTAACGAAGCTTATACTGCACTCGCACAAGGAAAAATAGACGCTTTTGCATCGGATGGTATTCTCTTTGAAGGTTGGCTGCAAGCGCAGAAAAATCATGATGCTTTTAAGATAGTACCCGACCGTCCTTTTTCGCGCGAAGGTATTGCGTGTATAGTACCAGAGAACAATTCGAGATTTCTGGACACTGTGAACTTCGCGCTAATTAAATTTATGCAGGGATTCATAAACGGTAATCCTCGTAACGTAGCGATATTTGACCGCTCATTCGGCGCCAAAGGTACTGTTTTTATAAACCAAGACTTACGTGATCTAGCAATAGAAACAATGCAGCTAGTCATCGAGTCACGTCAAGAAATTCCCAAAAACTAACTGTAAACACAAAAACGAACTGTAAACACATGTAGCACAGGCATCCTGCCTGTGCATACTAGGTCAGGTGGCATACCTAACCCACAGCATAATCCGTAAATTGCCGTTTAAAAGGAGAATGAAATCCAATCACAATATCGTGCTTCGGAACCCCCATAGAGACTAGCTCATCAGCAATATCTATCTCTGTTCCGTTCCACTGAATCCAAATTTTTTCATTTATTATATCGATGTGTATTGAACAACCATACACACGCTGCTTTTTTTCCCAGCCAACATGAACAATTTGATAATGGTCACGTATAGTATCAAAAACTTGCTCTACTTCCACATCCCCGTAAGAAGGTTTATAACTACCGTGTGTTACCAGAAATTCTTGAATATATTCTCTGTATCTCTCTAATTTATCCATCTTACAAGCTCCTCAGTATCAGTATCATAAATTACTAGCTTTAATTTATATTCTTGGATTTGAAGCTGTGGAAACGGAAGTGTAAAAAAATCATTATAAGTCATTATATCTACAGCCAAATATAACTTACGTTCTGGGTCTTTTTCTCTAAGACCAGTGCGATAGTTAAGAAACTGTCCCAGAGCAACATGAAAATCAGTAATAGCTGATGCTTTTAGAAAACTCTTGATTTCAACAGCAATTTTTTCTCCCTCCTTTTCCGCTGCAAGTAACTTTTCTGCTCCCAAATCAATCCGCATCTGTACTGTTCCAACAGTAATATACAAAGGGTCATCTGTAATAGTCCACCCATCCTTCTCTAGTGCTAATTTCACTACTTCGTGAAATTTATCTTTTGCTGACATACCTTATTTTTGCGTTCGGGAGTATCTTAATTTTACACTATGGCTAATGAATTATAGTAAAAATGTATTTTAATTAATATAGCAGTTCCTATTCAATGACGGGCAGGGATGCCATTGGTGTCAAGTTAAGGTTGGCGCCCATGCGTCAACGATAGGTTTTGTGTGGAACGAGGTATAAAGATGAACTTTTTGCTTGGTTTTATACTGAATCGGAGAGCGATGCAAATAAACAAAGTACTAATAGCCTTTGAAAAAGCTCATTTTTTGCTCTTTTAAAACCAAAATTTTAAGCATAAATACTTATTGACGTAATAAGTTTTAGCTTAACTTGACGCTAATGGCAGGGATGCCCGTTCCACAAGAGTTTTAGTCACTTAATTTATACCTTACTTGGTTGAAAAATGCTATGTTATTATACTAGTAATTCATGTGTGCTAAATTGTCAACTACTGACAAACGCCTCCAAAACAAATCAATCATCCGTTACATCCGTTACATCCGTTGCCAATTTTCCTCTATTCAGAAACAATTATTTTATACATCATGTCAGTGTTGGCAAGCAGAACTAATCTGTATGTAATCTCTGGACTTGTGTAATTAATTATGAAACGAATTGGGGCAATATCAATATATTTAGCTGTTTTTGGCGCCATAAATATTAGTTGCTGCTACCAGCAAGTAACAGCATCTATTCCTAAAAGCAGCTATGAAAATAAAATTAATTACTCGTTAAAAAATAATAAAGTGTTAACTCCACTATATCGTATTGTCCAAAATGGTAAATACGGCTTTATTGACAAAGATGGAAAAGTTGTCATCCCTCCAAAGTATGATTTAGCTTGGGGTTTTATTGAAGGGTTAGCACAAGTGAAAGTCGGCGCCCGATATGGTTATATAGATACTACAGGTAGAAGAGTGATTTCGCCAAAATACCGTTTGTCATATGCTTTTGCAAATGGGGTAGCATTAGTTTTAATAGATGATAAATACGGATTTATTAATGAGAAAGGAAAAGTAGTAATTCAACCCCAGTATGATGGCGCCTTGGCTTTTAGAAATGGAATGGCAGCAGTACAAATAGATGATAAATGGGGATATATTGATTTTACGGGTAAAACAGTAATCAAACCACAGTTTGAAGCAGCTTTGCATTTTTACGAAGGACTCGCTGCTGTACAAGTAAATAATAAGTGGGGATATATTAATGTTGATGGTCAAACAGTGATTCAACCGCAATTTGAAAGCACTTTAAGATTCGCTGAAGGTTTAGCAGCAGTACAAGTAAATGATAAATACGGATATATTAATCGCTTTGGTGAATATGTTATCAAACCTCAGTTCCATGATACTTGGGAATTTACCGAAGGTTTAGCAGCAGTACAAGTTGGACAAAAATGGGGTTTTGTAAATGCCAGTGGTGAAATGGTAATTCCTGCACAATATGACAAAGCCACAAATTTCTCACAAGGGTTAGCAGCAGTGAAAGTTAATGATAAATATGGCTTTATTGATAAAAGCGGAAAAATGGTAATTGCACCACAGTTTGATTTAGCACTCGCGTTCACAGATGAATTAGCTTTAGTTTACGCGCGTGGTGGTGCCGGTTACATTAACAAGCAAGGTGAATATATCTGGAACCCCACCAATTAAAACCAGTTAAAAAATCCCTCCGGATAGGCGTCTCGCCTGTCCTACAATACGTTCAATATTCGACTCATTACATAAACTATATGGGTTTTATTTACAAATTGTTTTGGTGGTGTTTTACGTACCATCTCAAAACCCAAAATCTTGGTCGTGGTACAATTACCAAGCGTGCCAAAGATGATTTTAAATTTAAAGTACCTCAACTGTATAATATCACTGATATTACACCCCACGGACACGGCACCTCGTTTAACACAATCCGCGAAGTTGTTGAGTATTTTAATAAAGCTGATACCAATTTAATATGAAGTCGCATATAATAGACTTATAAGCTTAATTTACCATAAGTACCTA
>NZ_JBXXZH010000438.1:0-4496 GCF_059640475.1 Calothrix sp. CBUCES-K 9914 | reverse complement strand
AGTAGTTTCTAAATATGAATGAATTGCTCCAAGGATTTCCATTTTGCCATTGGTATAATTCATAAAGTTCTTGCGGTAGAGGGAATTGTAATTCTTTAGACTTCTCCTCAATTGTCTCACGAGACAACCCTTTCTGAAACTGGGATGCGTCCCAAGGATTGACTTGTTGAAGACACAAAAAAATACGATTACTTGCTTCTGTGATTGCCGACATATTTAAGCTTATTGCCAACTAAAGTATGCAACTTAGAACTTATCAATACAGTTTATCTCAAAAAGTTTTAATAGTTATCCATTTAGGTGAAGCAATATTATATTGCCCGTATTTATAGAGCGCATTTATTAAGCTCGGCATCTCAAACTATCCTAGAGAGAAGGAATGTTATGTTACAATTAATGAGCTATACTTTGATACAATATCGTACTAAATAGCCAGTAGTGCCTATATTTATCGGATAAGGGGAAAAATCTGATTTTAAAAGATTTTCCACTACTGAGTCAAAGCAATTTGAAAGATTGGCTAATACTTAAAAAATATGGCAAAATAAAACTATTACAATCTAATGAGTGTAAATTATGGGGAAAGAAGAAGATTTACTTGAATATTGGCGAGAACTTACACCTGAAAAGCAGCAAAAGGTTTTTGAGTTCGTAGAAGCGCTTAAGTCTGAATCAGATACCAAAGCATCCCCTACCGAATACGTTCCACAAACACCCTTAGCGAAGAAGTTGTGGGAAATTCGTACTAGAGCAATCGCTTCTGGAATGCAGTTGCTTAACGAAGAAGAAATTGAGCGAGAACTTGCTGAACGTCGGGGTGGATACCGTGAGTTATAAAAGAACATACCTCGATTCAGGTGTTCTTATTTCTGCTTTTCGGGGAGTTCAGTCAGTTAGTATTCGAGCAAATAATATTATTAATGACGCAAACCGAGAATTTGTATCTAGTCAGTAAGAATCCTGCTTATACTTCAATCATTGGATTAGTAAAATATTCCAAAATGTATGGATTAAGTAGCGATATTGCAGCAGCTTTAGTCATAGCTAGAAGAGGAATGAAGCTATCTGAGAGATTACCCGTATCCGTGTCCGCTTATCTTGGAGTGAATCCGAGAAAACACGTATGGAGCGGTTGGTCGAAACTGAATAAATTAACTTTGACTGCTGCCATAATCAAGTCCCGGCACGATTATTTCAGCATTCCTAACTGGGGAATGGTGGTCAAGGATTCTATCGAGCAAGTAGGTGTAAAATCTGAACGTCGGATAGTTTTCAAGTCTTAGACACTTCCATTCTGGGTCAAAGTAAGTTACACCGTGGACTTGGATTTGTGGAAACTAGATTTTCATAGGTTTTTAGAAGCAGTTGAAACTTTATTATCTTTTGATGAGGAACGCGACCAATATCTTTGGTTTCAGGTTGGCTGGACTCCTAAAGAACGAGTAAGGGGTATTACAATTCACGTTCGTATAAAAAATAATAATATCTGGATTGAAGAAGATTGGACGGATGAAGGAATAGGGAATGCTTTAGTTGAAGCGGGTGTTCCTCAAAGCGATATTGTATTAGCTTTTCATCCTCCGGAAATACGTGCTAATACGAATTTTGCTGTTGCCTAACAAGTAATAAATAAATCGGCGCCAACGTACATCCAAAAGCATTCGCGCCAAATTAGCTACGTATTTTCCTTTGTAGAGACGTGATTAATCACGTCTCTATTAATCACGTCTCTACAGTGGCGAGTGCAATAACAGTACAAATGCTTTGGCATTGGCAGTTTGTAGTCCTCTTTTCGTTTTCGCTTCCCGTTTGGGATATGCTGGGAATAATGCGAAATATGCCAAATTAAAAAAGTAACGATGAAACTGGCACAAAGAGTTAGTCAGGTAACGCCTTCGATTACCTTGGCTATCGCCGCGAAAGCTAAGGCGATGAAGGCAGAAGGAATTGACGTTTGTAGTTTTAGCGCTGGTGAACCGGACTTTGATACACCAGAACATATTAAAGCCGCAGCAGCTAAAGCATTATCTGAGGGTAAAACTAAATATGGCGCCGCATCAGGTGAATCTGGGTTGCGTGAAAGCATTGCCCGCAAATTGCAGCGCGAGAATAAGCTTAATTTTAAAGCTGAAAATGTCATCGTTACCAATGGCGGTAAGCATTCTCTATACAATTTGATACTTGCCTTAATTGAACCGGGTGATGAAGTAATCATCCCGGCGCCTTATTGGTTAAGTTATCCAGAGATGGTTACTTTAGCTGGTGGCAAGTCAGTAATTGTAAAGACTGATGCAAGTAACGGCTATAAAATTACGCCCGACCAACTACGCGCGTCGATCACTCCTAACACTAAGTTATTTATCCTCAATTCACCATCCAACCCAACTGGTATGGTGTACACTCCCGAAGAAATTAAAGCCATTGCTGAAATTATCGTCGAGAAAGATATCTTAGTTGTTTCTGATGAGATTTACGAAAAGATTCTCTACGACGGCGCCAAACACGTTAGCATTGGTTCGTTAGGTTCAGAAATATTTGCCCGTACTGTAATTAGCAACGGTTTTGCCAAAGCTTACTCAATGACAGGTTGGCGTATCGGTTATCTCGCTGGACCAGTAGATTTAATCAAAGCCACAATTACCATTCAAAGCCACAGCGTATCAAACGTTTGTACCTTTGCTCAATATGGTGCCATTGCAGCATTAGATGGAGACCAAAGTTGTGTCGAAGAAATGCGTCTCGCTTTCGCAAAACGACGCGAAGTTATGTATGACCGTCTTAATGCTATCCCCGGTTTAAGTTGTCCTAAACCTGATGGCGCCTTTTATTTGTTACTCGACATCAAAAAAACTGGGTTAAAATCCCTAGACTTCTGTAACAAACTTCTTGAAGAACATCAAGTCGCTGTTATTCCTGGTATCGCATTTGGCGCCGATGATACAGTACGTCTTTCTTACGCTACTGATATGGCAACAATTGAAAAGGGAATGGATAGGTTGGAAAAGTTTGTTAAATCAAAGTTATGAGTGCTGAGTACTGAGTGCTGAGTGCTGAGTATTGGGCAATTAGTAACTCCGCGCCGACTAACTATTACTCAGCACTCAGCACTTTCTACGAGCGCACTATTAAATTAGTCCCATTTCTTGTAAACCCTGACGTAAGCGTAATGCTTCGCTAGGGTTATCTTGTTCGTGGAGAGAAATTGCTTTGTTAAATGCTGCTAAACTGGCTTTTTGATTTCCTACTTTTAACCATACAACACCTAAATTTTGATATGCGGAAGCATATTTCGGGTTTAACTGAATCGCGCGTTGATATGATGATATCGCGTCTGTTAATTTACCCATTGCTTTGAACGTCATACCTAAGTTGTAGTGACCAACTGCAAAATTAGGGTCGATACGAATTGTCATTTCATAGGCACTCTTGGCACTTGGTAAATCTCCCAAGCTTTTGAGTAAACTTCCCAAGTTATTATAGGCGCCCAACTTCAATATTGGAATTACTACTTGTTTGATTGCAGCTTGATAATGCGATACTGCTTTTCTAATGTCTCCTGCATGGGTATAGCCAATGCCTAAATGATAGTGCAATTCGTACATCAAATCTATATTCGCTTGTTTCGATGCTATTCCACGCTCTAATAATTCTATACCTTCATCTAATTTCCCAGTTGCAATATACAAACCCCCAAGCTTGCTACATACATAAGGGTCATTGGGATTATTTACTATAAACCCTTCCATTGCAGCTTGCGCTTTAGTCGTCTTGTTTTGCCCTTCTATAACTACTTGTTGATACCCTTCGTGCAAAATTGCAACTTCGCTTAAATGTCCTATCTGCCAATTTGGTTCTTTTTGTAATATTTCAATTACGCTGTCGTCTATTATCGCATGGTACGGACGCGCGAACTTGATATCTGGATGCTTACGGAATAATCGCGACACCATCGAATATGGAGACTGAGGGGCGCCCACTTCGTGACGCAACAAGTTTATCATTATATACTCGTCCATTAAGATGGTTTGCTTGATATGAGATTTTATACTTGATGTCAATGTCTCATCAGCATCCAATACTAATACCCAGTCACCTGTAACATATCTTAAAGCTTCATTGCGTGCAGCACTAAAATCATTGTTCCATTCATACTGATAAACCGAGGCTCCTAATTTTTCAGCACATGCTACTGTTTTATCTGTAGAGCCTGTATCTAAAACTACAATTTCATCAACAAGACTTTGAGCGCTTCTTATACATCTAGGCAGTTTAGACTCTTCGTCTTTAACAATCATGCAGAGACTTAGTTTCATAATTTACTTATATATAAAGGAGCGAGTATTTTGTAAAATTAGAATACATATCGCGAATAAACTAATAATGGTAGGCGAAGAACAAAAATACGATAGGGGTGTCAACAAATTGGTTGATGTACAAAATCTTGATAGCATAGCATTGTCCGCAAAGCAAGTTCCTTGGAAAGTGATTATTTGCGG
>NZ_JBXXZH010000437.1:0-4555 GCF_059640475.1 Calothrix sp. CBUCES-K 9914 | reverse complement strand
CGGTTCTATCGTACATAGCGTGCTAAATTTTAATTAAAATCTATAAATATGCATGATTTACAAGGCTTACAGACGCTTTTATTTTTAATTTTGGACAAGAATACCGTTCTGAAGGTAATAATAGCTGTAAGATAAGCCCAGCAAGCTTTTTAAGGTTATTTTTCCCTAAATTAGCACGCTAAGTACGCAAGAGCCGAAAATACTCACCACTGTCGGGTTCAATTGTTATATACCAGTTGTAATGAGTTTCTATTAATTCTGATTTAAGTCTCTCAAAGATAGGTAGGCAGCGCGCTCTAAAAGCTTCTCGTTCGCTCTCGCGTTGCTCTATTTGTTCAGGAGTCCACTGTATTTCTGGAAATATGCGTCCCTTTAGGACGGTGCGGTTTGGTTTTGTTTCGGTCATGGTGTTCTTATTATATGAAGTGCAATATCTATATATATTAGAGCTTTTAAAACCTCTCCCCTAACCCCGGAACCTACAAGGAGAGGGGAAAACTAATGTACTTAATACGCACGTTCGTGGTGCGGTCAAACGCTTTTACGCTTCCATACGCACGCCTAAATCTATATGTAATACTTCTTCGATTCTACGTAGAGTTTCAATCGGCAAGGCTTTTGTTTCCTCAGACTCAATTTTGTACCAATTTACAGGACTCATGGGAATTTGACGGCATATCTCCGCGAGTGAGCGCCTATCTGTTAGTCTTGCTTCTTTAATCTTTTCCCCTAACCCAGGTACTTTTATATCTGTAACTTTTCTTACTATCATCGGTTCGACTTAATGATTGAGGCTTCTTATTTAACTATAAACTGTCAGTTTGTCTTTTTTCATTAACTTATAATTAACAGTTTGTAAATTTACAATTAATGATTTATACTAAAGGTGTTCGAGATAACGATTTTTTGGTAGGGCGCCACGTTATGAGTCAGGCAACGTTAGATAGAACAATTGAGGTTACAGACTTTCCAGAGCTTTCTTATGATGAACAACGTGAACGTGAACAACTAGAAAGACTTGTGGAAAGGGCTTTTTATGAGGCAGGAAAAGGACTCCGTGCCTTACGTGATAAGAAGCTGTATCGCAGTACTCACACCAGTTTTGAGAATTACTGCCGTGAAAGGTTTGGGTTTGAAAGGCGCCAACCATACCGTTTAATTGAGGCTGCGGGTGTAATAGATAACATAGTAGAAATGTGTCCAAATTGGACACAAATTGTGCCAACGAACGAATGTCAAGTTCGACCATTAACCAAGCTGGAAGCATTTGAACAACGTGAGTGTTGGGAACAAGCTGTTGAAGCTGCTGGTGGAAAGGTGCCATCTGGGCGCCAAGTAAAAGATATCGTTGACCGAATTCGGGAACGAACTAAAGTACCAAATCCTTACAGTGAGGGAGATATATGTATTTTGATTCCCAAGGAGAACCCTGAGTTACGCGGTAAGAGTGGATGTTGGAGTGTTGTTACTCAAGTAGGCGAATATTCTTGTACTGTTAAAACTTGGGAAGCAGAGTACACTTTAAAAATAGAACATTTATTATCATGGGAATTATCGGATGATAATTGTAAATACATGCGAGAATTGCTAGGGCGGATGGGGCGCCTGCACCAATTACCAGATTGCGATGGCGCAGTAAATAGTCTACTTACTTACTTTGGTAAACAGTCGCAACCGTATTTAACGCCGATACAAGAAGAGTTACTTGCAATGATTGAGAAAAATTATGGAGTCTTTGAACCTGAACAATAATTTATCTTCTGAAGAGCGCGCGGCAGCTGAGAAATTACATACTAGATTGCGGCGCCTTTCTCTTGTTCCTAATTTGGAAGAAGTAGTTGTGTCTATGTTTGAATTTTACGCACACTTACCAACACCATATTTGACACCCATACAAGAAGATTTACTATCTTTGATGGAACAGAAGTACGGAGTTAAGTCAGATAAATGAATGTCACGAACCAGGATTATCAATATCAATTTGGTGGCAGTCTTCCTGCATCGGCGCCTACTTATGTTACACGTAAGGCTGATACAGACTTGTATGAGGCTTTGAAAGCTTCCGAGTTTTGTTTTGTTCTGAACTCTCGACAGATGGGAAAATCCAGCTTGCGTGTCCGTACAATGCAGAAGTTACAAGATGAGGGAATTGCTTGTGTATCTATTGATTTGACTGGAATTGGGACATCAGGGCTAAGGGCTGAACAATGGTATGCTGGAATTATTGATACTATTGCTGAGAGTTTAGATTTAGATGAGCAGTTTGACTTAGATGCATTATGGTCAGAGAATTCCCGATTTTCTGATGTGCAGATTTTTGGTAAATTTATTGATAAATTACTAAAATTAATCTCCACTCAAATTGTTATTTTTATTGATGAAATTGATAGTACTCTCAGCTTAAATTTTCCGGTTGATGATTTCTTTGCTTTAATTCGTGCTTTCTTTAATCAAAGAGTTGATAATATTGAATATCAACGCATTACCTTTGTGCTTTTGGGTGTGGCTACTCCTTCCGAGTTAATTCAAGACAAAAAGCGCACTCCTTTTAATATTGGGCAAGGAATTGAATTAACAGGATTTGAATTTGTCGAAGCTTTACCTTTAGCAACTGGATTTTCTGCCCAAACGAACAATCCTCAAGCGGTATTAAAAGCGATTTTAGATTGGACAGGGGGACAGCCGTTTTTGACTCAAAAACTTTGTCAAATTGTCCGCCAAACTGAAACTGTAATTACTGTTGGGGAAGAAGCTGATTTTGTAGAGAATTTAGTTAGAAGTCGCGTGATTGAGAATTGGGAATATCAGGATGAACCGGAACATTTTAGAACAATTCGGAACAGGATTTTAAAAAGAGACGAGCAGAAGGCAGCGTATTTATTAGATTTATATCAACAAGTGTGGCACTCAGGAGGGGTTGATATTGACAATAGTACCGAACAGAGTAATTTACAGTTAGCGGGAATTGTTGTTAAAAAAGAGAGTAAGTTAAAGGTTTACAATCGAATTTATCAAACCATTTTCGATAACATTTGGATTGAGAAAACTTTAGCCAGTTTGCGTCCTTATGCAGAAACTTTTCGTCAGTGGATATTAGCAGGAAAACAGGATGAATCTATGTTATTGTGGGGGAATGCTTTAGCAAAAGCAGAAGCTTGGGCAAAGGATAAAAGTTTAGGTTATCAAGATTTAGAATTTTTAGCAGCTAGTCGTAAACGAAAACGAGAAGAGGAATTAGCAGAAACAGAAAGACAGGCAGAATTAGAAAGGGAAAGGAAAGAAAAAGAAGCTGCGGAACGAGCTAGGATAATTGAAGCGGAAGCTAAACAAGAAGCTGAAAGGCAACTAGCAACTGCTAAAAAAAGAATGACTTTTGGAACAGTAGTTTTATTTATTACTTTAGGTATTGCCACCTTATCAGGAATAACCGCATTGATGGCGGTTCAAAATGCTGCTAAAATGCAACAGAATATTGCGAAAGTCAAAGAATTATCAGAGGTAGCGTCTAATCTTCAACAAATAAACCGAGTAAATGAAGCCAATCAATCTTTGAATATTGCCGGGTTAGTTCTGCAAGAAAAGATTAAAAATCAAGAATTAAAAGAGGCTTTATTAGATAGTTCTCTGGTTTTAGGCTATGAATATTTAACTGATAAAGAAAACAATAAAAATCTAAAAAATCAAGAGGGTAGATATAAGAAAGCTAAAGAAAATCTGAATAAGAGTTTGAAAGGTTTCAAATTATCAGAATTAGAAAATCAACTTGATAACAATAATCCTACTCATTTAGCTACTTTAGTTTATATTTACTATGTTAAAGGTAAATTACAAGAAAACTCAGATAAGGCTTTGGCTAAAGCTGATTATAAGAAGGCATTAGATAAATATAAGCGTCTCGAAGCTCAGTTGAAATCTCCCCTTGAATTATTTAGTTTAGACCTAAATATTCTCTACAATGGTAATGCTGATATTGTTGCTACGCTTTATCGGCAACTGAAAGAATTAGATAGTTCAAATTCGATTTATGCTCAATCTTTAAAGCAACATTATTTACATGAGCTAGACTATTTAATGCAGAAAAAAAGATGGAGAGAAGCAAATGAGAAAAATTGGCGGTTTATTCTCTATTCAGCCGGAAGAGAAAAGCAAGTAATCCCAAATTTAGATGATATCAAAAACTTTAAGTGTGAGGATTTAAAACAACTAGATAATCTTTGGGTAAAGAACTCTCAAGGACATTTTGGTTACAGTGTTCAGAAAAAAATATATCTGAGAACAGGCAATTCTTTAGATTTTGACTGGGAGAAGGGACAATGGAAAAAATGGAACAATAAGAACAATCGGACGAAAATGGAAAATAATAAATTTGTAGAAAGGGTAGGATGGAAAAAAGAAGGAGGGGAGTGGTGGAATAATGAGAAATTATTCATGAACCTAAGTGAAGGGGGGAGATTGAGAGATGGAATTCTCCCGTTGATGGCAGAGCATATTGC
This sequence comes from Calothrix sp. CBUCES-K 9914, assembly GCF_059640475.1. Lineage (NCBI taxonomy): Bacteria > Bacillati > Cyanobacteriota > Cyanophyceae > Nostocales > Calotrichaceae > Calothrix > Calothrix sp. CBUCES-K 9914. The sequence goes on along the minus strand of NZ_JBXXZH010000437.1, from coordinate 62 downwards.
TAAGATTGTGATAAGTAAAGAATATGGGGGGGGGAATTATGAGGGTGGGGAGGTGGAGGAAT
>NZ_JBXXZH010000436.1:0-4626 GCF_059640475.1 Calothrix sp. CBUCES-K 9914 | reverse complement strand
TGCAAGAGTTAAGAAGCAGTACAACAGTTTTGAGTAAACCCCAGTTACGGGAAGCTTTAATTATATTTAGTGAGTTGCACGATAGTGATATTGACTGGTTAATTGCCGCAGGACAAATACAAGTGTTTCCTACTGGTTCAACATTAATTCGTAGTGGCAGGCAAACTGAAGCACTATATATTTTACTCGATGGCGCCGTAGCTTTGAATGCTTATGAGGATGATGGCAACGCACTAGCACACGCTTTCTCTAATTTAGAATCAAATTTAGAATCAAATTTAGAATCAAATTTGGTAACATCTAATTTGAAAAGCAGCAAAAATCAACCGTTGGAACGCGAATTTGCAAGACTATCGCGCGGTGATATGGTAGGTGAAACACCGTTTATCGAAGTTCAACCCGAAGCAGTAACTGTTAAAGCTGTTAAAGACTCACGAGTTTTATCAATACCAAGATGGCGTTTATCTGCAAAACTATTACACGATGTCGGTTTCGCAGTTAGATTTTACCGCGTTTTGGGAATTATTTTAGCCGATAAACAAGCTGCTCTAGTTCAACGAATGGGATATGGCAGGTTAACATATAGTAGCGGTCAATCCTTAGATGAATCTTTTTCTAACGAGCTTAATAATTATTCTCTCACACAAATGTCACTCGCAGGCGCCCGCTTTGATTGGATGCTTAAAAGAATTCGCATCGAGTAAATAAATTGTTTGCATGGTAAACAAAATAACCTCACATTTATTTTAAGCCTGCGAAGGCAGGCTTCGCTCGTATAGCCCCACCCTTCTAGGGTGTGGGTGTGGTGGGTATGGGTATGGGTGTGGGTGTAGGTGTAGGTGTAGGTATAAAATAATTAAGGAGAAATAAAAAATGGTAACGCAACAAAATACCCAAAAGAATCAAAATAATTTATTTCGTAAAGAAGCTCTAGAAAAAGTCGCTTCTCCAGAACAGTTAGACCAGTTAATTAAAGTTACTAGCCCAAAACGCTGGTTCTCTTTGTTTGCACTTGGTGCCTTGGTTATTGGTGGAGGAGCATGGAGCGTACTAGGAGAAATACCAGTTGTTGTTACAGGTAGAGGTGTAATGGTGTATCCTAGTAAAGTTGCAACATTACAAGCATCTAGCTCTGGACGTATTTTAGATTTAAAAATCCAAGCAGGAGATCAAATAAAAAAGGGTCAAGTCATAGCTACAATTGACCAGTCAGAATTAAGTAAACAACTACAGCTAGCGCGCGAGAAGTTAACGCAGCTTAAATTTCAAGACCAAACAGCAAGCACAGCACAACTGCAGCGTTATACAGTTGAAGAATCAGCAATAGCTCAACAGCGTCAAACACTAGAGAAAAGTTTACAAACAGTACAGGAGTTAACTCCTGTACTGCGTGAAAAAGGTTTAGAAGTTCTCAAAAAGGAACGTGCGAATTTACGCTCACGCTTAATAACACTACGCGAACTGCAACCCACCTTAAAACAACGTTGGGAAGAACGACAAAAACTTTATGAACAAGGTGCTGTTCCCAAAGACACCGCATTAAACGCGCGGCAAGAGTATATTAATGCCAAAGCGCAAATCGACGAAGCCGAATCACAGTTAAATCAACTGGATGTCAAAGAAACCGACGCTAAACGTCAATATCAACAAAATCAGAATCAAGAGAATGAAATACAAGCGCAACTGAAAGGTTTAAAAAGTCGTCAAGCAACTCAGAAAGAACAAGACATAACAACAGCAACGAGTCGCAAAAAAGAAATTCAAGAAACCGAACGTTTAATTACTCAGTTAGAATCGCAGTTACAAAAAAACAGTCAAGTTAAAAGTGATTACACTGGTACAATTTTAGAATTAACGGCAAAACCAGGTCAACAACTAGAACCGGGTGTGGGACTTGGAACGGTTTCCGCACAAGACCCTGGAGCAAAGTTAGTTAATATTGTATTCTTACCAGTTAGCGAAAACAAAAAAATAAAAGTAGGTACACCTTTACAAATTACTCCTTCTAACGTTAAGCGTGAGGAATTTGGTGGAATTGAAGCATATGTAACAAAAGTGTCTCAGTTCCCCGTAACTCAACAAGGTGTAGCTGGCATAGTTGGGAATCCTGATATTGTATCTGATATATTCAGCAAAGGGTCTCAAATTTCTATCGAGACAGAACCGAAACTTGATGCTTCAACCGATAGCGGTTATAAGTGGTCATCTTCAAAAGGACCTCAACTAAAAATTACACCAGGAACAACAACTACAGTTAGAATCACTATAGAAAAGAAAAAACCTATCGAGTTTGTTTTACCTATTTTTAAGTCTTTGACTGGCGCTAGTTAAGAGAGAGAAAGGGTAAAGGGTTTCCCCTTTACCCTTAAAAACGTTTTGCTAAAATAAAACTTCTTCTCCTTTTTCGGTGAAGCGAACGTCTTTAATGTTCCATTGACTGTTACTGGTTAATGTTTTGCGGACGCTACCGAACAGAGCAAAGTTTTCGCAGCTTGACAACGAACTAATTAAACGTTTGGAATTAGGCGCCACTCGTAAATCTACTGTAGCTATACCATTTTTGACGTTAACTCGATACCCCGACAAGCTAAAGTCCCCACTATCATGTCCTTCTAATGCTCTACCAACGGCGCCTTCTACAGGTTCATCAGCTGGGACGGTGGTTTTTTTAGGTACATAATTTAGACACTGTGAATCACTAGTATACACAGTTACGTTTACTGTTTTACCTGTAGGCGCCTCGGTTTCAGTAGGAATAGCGTTATAGCTTAGTGTTTTTTTATTACTGTCTTCGGTTTGCTTGGTTTTCTCCCGTAATCTAGCTGTAGTTGGAGAAGGTGCAGGTGAAGTAAATTCAACTTGGGGTGTTGGTGATGCCGAGCAGGCGCTGCACTATTTCTCGTAGTCACTCACATGATGCTCCTTTTTGGCTGTTGATGATGCTCTGCATCTATGCGCGCATCCATGCATGCCTGTAGACTCATTAATGCATGCATTCATGCATGACTGCAAAGCGAAGCCAAAAGCAGCATCTGCTGCCGGCTACAGTACAATGCATGCTGACAGTCCTTGCTCAACAACACGTGCAGCAGAGCCCAGGCGCTAGCAATTGCGGGACGCACGTCATCAGGCAGCAACACTCTAAGCAGACAAACAGGCACACCGTGGGTCACAAGGCTGGGCCGGCAGCATTCCGCAGCCGCCTGCATGAAACAACTACATGCGTGCACACAAGTTGTGCCCAGGTGGCAGTACTCCATATAACAAAACAGCTATCAGCAGACAGTGAAGTATGTGTCAAATCACACACCTGACAAGGTAACATTGTCTCAGCATACACGCCAGGTTAATCATAATTAAACAGGTTCCTCAGCTGTGCCAACAGCTGAGGGCGGAGCAACTCTACTTGCCCAACATGTACAAAGAGTACCACATGCACACACAGGCATACTTTTCACACCCTCCTTTCCAAATGTCATCCAACTTAAGAACACACACATGGTCGCACCAAGCCTCTTGTGGGTTTGTGTCCCTCCACAACACAACCTGTCTTGTGTCACCTTCGTCATGAATCCCGGTAACGCCAGCAAACCAAAAGCCCGGAGCCCTGTCTAACGGCCGTTGTTGCACAGCACATCATTGCTTGCTCATTAGGGCCATCACGCATGTTAGGCTGTGGAGTTAACGACGAGCACAAACCAGATCTATCAAGTGCACATGCATGCATAAGTAGCATGCTGCGTTACAGTGCAAGCTGGAGCTGTCGAGTGCTTCGTGCAACGCAATGTGCACCATGTGGGTTGGTGCACGAGAACACAGCAGCATGGCTCAAACAGACAGGCTTTGGCTGGTGTGCCATCGCCACACAGAAAAAGAAATGAGCCCGCCAAAGAACCCATAGAGAACTACAATGCAGCACGGCAGCAAACAGGCTGACAAGCCAACACCCACGTGCACCTTAGCTCAAACCTTCTTGAGCCTCTGTCAGTCAGCTGACTGGGCTTGGCAGCACGCGTTGAAAACCCCAAGTAATATCAGCCTGAGTAAACCTTCCTGCATCAAGCAGCAGCCGGGTAATGCACATGCAACAACGCTGGTGCACAGGAGGCGGCCGCTACCCAAGGCACTCGATTCCACGGACTGAACAGCACAGCCCTCGTGTTTCTTGCAGACAAGAGAGCAGCAGACACTGCTTGCCATGCCTGGGCAGCGGCAGATTGCAGCGGACAGCTGACACCGGTGCGCACACCCATCATGCAAATGATGATACCAACACTCACCCGCAGCCACGCGCCAGCGAGCCTCTGTAGGGTATGTCTGGTCAGACGCGAAACAACGGCAAACTCCGTACTAGTCAGCACAAATGTGGTTAGTCGAGCGCATGCCGTACTGCAGGGGCCTTGTGTTGCATTGCAGCATTGACAACAAGGACCCCTGTCGACAAAACCTCCGCATGTGACGCCTGTCGCAAGGCGCATGCATGATGGGGAAGTTGACCAAGCGCCGTTGACTGGATGTAATTGGCTACTAACTGCTGGATAGATATCCTGAGCGCTCTGCTGCTGTCTGGCAAAGCAGCACAGGCAACCAACAGCAGCGACTGCCTAACTCAGACTAACAGCTGAC
>NZ_JBXXZH010000435.1:0-4650 GCF_059640475.1 Calothrix sp. CBUCES-K 9914 | reverse complement strand
ATGTAGATGTTCGGACTTTTTACCGCAATCCGGGCATACTGCGCTTTTAGTCTTTTTACTTACGGATAAAATTAAGACGGAACCCTCTTGTAGACTTGATTTTACCACTACGTCAGATAAATTTAATAGTTGAGTAAGGACTCTTTTCATAATTAATTTTACTTGAACGCTGAATAAATATTCTAACATTTTAGCACGTTAGGTACGCAAGAGCCAAGAGTTTATTGACTCTCTTAATACAGGAAATACAGAAAATTAAGACCTTGACATAACTTTTGCTTTCTCAAAGCTTTCCGAGACAGCCTTCCAAAAAATTTGGGATAATCCTGATGACGCAGAATATGACAAATTATGAATTTGGCGATGTTGTCTTAGTGTCTTTTCCTTTTACCGACCAGACTACTACGAAAAAGCGTCCTGCTGTTGTTGTTAGCTCTACTGATTATCAAATTCAACGTTTAGATTTAATACTAATTGGTATTAGTAGCCAAGCAAATCCAGCTAGCTCTTTTGGAGAAATGATAATTACTAACTGGAAAAGTGCTGGTTTAATTTAGCCTTCGATCCCCGCAATCCTATTATTTATCGACGGGGAGAAATTGCGGAAGCAGAACTTGCTTTGCCCGGTTGGAGATTAAAAGTTGATCGACTCTTTCCACCAATTTGGTTATAAGCAAATACTATTTATCAAGTTAGTTACTATACTTATAGTAATAACTTTACTTTAAATATGCTCTTGGTGTTTGACCTGTCCAGCGTTTGAAAGCACGATGAAAAGCACTTGGTTCAGAAAAACCAAGTATAAACGCAACATCATGAATTGATGTATCAGGTTTTTTAAGATACCGCATCGCTAATTCCTTGCGTGTTTCATCTAAAAGCTGTTGATATGAAGTACCTTCGGTTTGAAGTTCTCGTTGTAAGTTACGAACGCTTATAGTCAAACTACGCGCGATTTCTTCAATTGATGGCACTTCTCCCTTCAAATTATGCGTTATTTCTCGAACCACTTGGTTGCTGTAGGTGTTTTCCTTGCTAAGATTAGAAAGCATTGCCTGAGCATGTTGTTCAAAAGCTGAAAGCAACTTCGTATTAGCAGAAATAACTGACCACTCCAAACAAGCAGCGTCAAAAACAAGTCGATTTTTTGATTGGGAGAAATAAACAGGCGCCTCAAAAATACGTTGATGTTCAGATATATTATCGGGACTCTTATATTGAAACCAAACTTCTCTGGGACAAAGAGATTTACCTGTAAGTGTTTTAGCAGCAGTCAGTAAAGCTGAAAAACTTGCTTCAATTGGTTGTCGAGGTTCTTCGACTAAATAGTTTTTTAGATGATTTACAATTTCCCACTCGCATAGTACTTGTCCTCGTGAAACACTATAATACATTGACACACCTTGGCTGAATAAGCACATATAGCGAGAAAGCTTGTCAAGTACCTGTCCAAACGTTTGGCAGTTGAACAATACATAGCCAACAATGCCAATTGCTGCCAGGTTAAATTTCTCTCCCATATGTAAACCAATATCTGAGTCACCCGTCTGCTTAACGACTTCGCGCCATAGCGCTCGACTGGTTTCTCCAGAAACATAACTATCTGGCATCGTCAACAAGCTAGGGTCAATACCAGCAGCAGCACACAAGCGGTTGCTATCGATGCCATGTACCGCTGCTGCGTATTGTACAGAGTTCCGAATTAGAGATATGGAGAAGGTTGCTTCTTTCATCTCTCCTCAAGCATTTTTCAAAATGGCACATCAAGTCAATTTTATGGCGCCGTCGGTCAACTTTTCATTAAAACAACCGAATATCTTTAAATCATTGGAACTGCGAAATCAACAACTTACACGATAGGAGTTTTACGAACATGACATCATATACATTTAACTTAACCAAACCTGTTTATCAATCCGGAGCCGAAGCAATTGAGAATCCAGTTACGGGAGACAGCATGGTTGTTTTGCAGTCAACCCAGGAAAGCGGTGGAAATTCTTTCACAGCTAAATTTACCCTTCCACCAGGGTCACATGGTACACCTCTGCACTACCATAACAATCTTTTAGAAACATTTGAGGTATTAAGCGGCGCCTTGGAAATGGAATTAAGTGAAAAAGGAAACATTAAAGTTTTGCTGCCTGGGGAAGTAGTATATGTTCCTGCTGGGATGTATCACAGTTTCCGCAATCCTTTTGATAATGAGGTTGTATTTGTATCTAGTGTACATCCGGCTGGGGAATTTGAGCATTTTATTAGAGCAATGTATGGTTTAGCTATTGATGGAAAAGTTAGCTCTTCTGGAATGCCAAAAAATCTACTACATTTTGCTTTAATAATCCAAAAAGCTGACCTTGTTCTTGCTGGACTACCTGTATTTGTTCAAAAAATAATTGTTGGAAGTTTAGCTTCGCTTGCTCGTTTATTAGGAATGGAGAGTTCTTTGAGTAAATATTGGTATTAGCATAATTTAAAACCACGTAGAGACGCGATTTAATCGCGTCTCTACCCATAATTTGAGATAAAAGATTAGTGAGGAAATCATTAATCGTCCTCCGCTCTCTTTGTGTATTTTTAAATTTTAAGTTAGAAGACTTGTTACCCCTTGACTACAGTGTGCTACGTAATGTAGTATAAGACATTCGCTGATGTTACCACTCACACACCAATAGTGTGCATCATGGCCAAGTTAAAAGATGTTATCGGTTATTTCCGCCCGTACTGGAAATTTAGTATTTTTAGTATTGCGGCAGCTTGTGTTTACGAGGTAATTGATTTAGTTGTACCGTATGCAATAGGTCAAATTTTGAATGTACTGTCTAATCAACCGTTAGACAAACCACTTACAGGATTAATTGTATCTTTTGCGAACTTTACCAATTCTCCCATTGATAAACCTCTAACTTTAGGTATATTACTGGGAATCATTTTCTTAGTTACAGTTGTGCGGGCGCCGACGCAACCGTGGTTAACTATATGGTTTCACTGGGATATTGCGTTGAGAGCTAGACGGGACAACACAGAAAGTGCGATATCAAAAATTCTCACTTTACCTTTAGAATATTACGATGAAAACAACCCTGGACGTATAGCCGGAAGGGTTGCGCGCGGAATTTCAAACCACACTTGGACGTATCCTGAAATTGCAGGACAAATGATTCCCAAGCTAGTAAGAGTCTTAGGAATTTTTGCTTTTATCATGTTTGTTGAATGGCGAATTGCGATTTTGTATTTGATTTCGTTCGTAGTCATTTTAGGTTACACCCTCAAAGGTTTGCGGCGCATAATTTGGCACGAAGAACGGTTAGATAAATACATGGAGGATACCGAAAGTCGGACTTCCGAAATTATCAGCAACATCAAAACAGTCAAAGCGTTTGCCACCGAACCAGAGGAACTAAAGCGTCAAAAAATTCGTTTAGACCGTGAGTTTACAGTTGTAGACTATCGAATTCACAAAGGTTATGTGAAACTAAATACTACGCAGCGCACAATGATTCAATTTTGTGTATTTGTAGTGTTTGGTATGACTTTGGCGGCAACAGTTGGAGGACACATATCGCTTGGTCACTTTATTATGATTTATACTCTAGCAAGCATGGCTTATGCTGAGTTAGAGCCGATAAGTAGCCTTGCAGAAATATTTGCCCGTCGTATTAGTTCCATGCTGCGGTTCCACGAGTTTCTTCAAGAACCATCCGGTGTTGATGCAAATGGAATATTGGAGGCGCCTACGTCAAATAAGCCATATAATTTTACAGGAAAAGTCGAGTTTTGTGGTTTAAGCTTTGGTTATGAAGAAAATCGCCGAGTTTTACACGACATTAATCTACTGATTAAACCGTATGAAACTGTAGCGTTAGTAGGACGTTCAGGTTCAGGAAAATCAACACTAGTTAAATTATTGCTGCGCTACTTTGAACCCAATGAAGGCAAAATTCTGATCGACGGTGAAGATATTCGCAGCTTAGATGTGAGTAAATATCGGCGCCGTTTAGCAATAGTTCACCAAGAAGTAGACGTATTCAACGGTACGGTACTCGATAACTTACGTTATGGTAGACCGGATGTCACCTTTGAACAAGTTGAAGAAGCCAGTCGTATCGCGCGTTTGGATGAAGTTATCAAAGTTCTCGAACATGGATATTACACCGTTGTTGGAGAACGTGGCGTGAGACTTTCGGGAGGACAACGGCAAAGACTGGGTATAGCGCGCGCTTTACTCGTTGAACCCGACGTATTGATTTTTGACGAAGCAACATCCAGCTTAGACTACGAATCTGAACGCGCGATTCAATTAGCAATGCGCTCCTTACAAGGAACCCGTACCACAATTGTAATTGCTCACCGTTTAAGTACAGTCAGGGAAGCAGATAAAATAGTTGTGCTTGACCAAGGCAGAATTATTGAAGTTGGTAGTCATGATGAATTACTGCGTCATGGTGGTATTTACCATAGATTACACGCACTCCAAGAAACTGGGGAATTCTTAAGTTAGTTTGATCCCCCCCTAACCCCCCCTTAATAAGGGGGGAATAAGAATGTAAAATAGAGAAATCCAAAATACTCTTGTGGAATGGGCATCCTTGCCATTGGTGTCAAGTTAAGGTTGGCGCCCATACGTCAACGATAGGTTTTGTGATGAACGAG
>NZ_JBXXZH010000434.1:0-4690 GCF_059640475.1 Calothrix sp. CBUCES-K 9914 | reverse complement strand
AATTTTTGCTTTTTCCTTGATTGTAATCTTTTGTGCTTCAAATTGAAGTGCGGAATGTGGGTTTTAAATTACCTGCCGAACAATTAATCAAAAAATATCAACAGCTTGCTGATACTTTCCAGAAACGTAACCCCAAAGCTTCAAAGAGCGAAATTGCTCATTATATTCGCAATCACATTCGTCTTACAATCAGTGGTGAATTTCACGGTACTTGGTCTGCGGGGGTAATTGCTGCCAATTCTCCAGATAAGTCAGGTGTTCTTGGAGTGGCGCCTAACACCCAAATTTTACCAGTAAGAGTTTTCGGCTTGGGTGGTGTGATTAATTCTGCTTCTTTAACGGAAGCAATTGGTTATTCTGCCAGTAGAAATGTTGATGTCATCAATATGAGTTTGGGCAGTTTGCTTCCTGATGAAGGATTAACCGAACAAATTTTTGATGTATTAGATAATAACCGCAACCTGGTAATCATCGCTTCTGCTGGGAATGAAAATTTAGATGGTGTTGGCTTTCCTGCTGGTATTCCTGGAGTTGTATCAGTCGGCGCCACAAATATGACAGGTAATCGTACCTTTTACAGCAGTTATGGCGCCGGATTAGATGTAGTTGCACCTGGCGGAGAAACTCAAAATACTCTGAGTGGGGGAATTTTAACTACAGGTGGCACTTGGTTGGATGGTTTTTGGCAAGGAATATCTGTACCAGATAGTTCTTGGGGTATGGCATTAGACCCTGCAGGTAAATACGTTCAAGTACAAGGTACTTCGTTCTCAGGTCCCATCGTATCAGGAGTAGTAGCATTAATGAAGGGGGAAGACCCAAAACGGCGTTTAAGTCGGGACGAAATAGTATCAATATTGAAAAAGACCGCTACGTATGATGGCTTAAATCTTTCTAAAACCGACATTAATCGTTATCGCTTACAGAAAGAAGTGGGTTTTGGAACTGTTGGGGATGAACCAATTTCTCGACCTTCAGGGATTTTTGCCAAGACGAAACCCGTGTCAGCACAGGAATATTTCTTCGGACGCGGTTTAGTCAATGCGGACGCTGCGGTTAAGAGTGTAAAGCAGAAGTAGGGTTTCTAGCAATGTTCTAGAAATTGTAAGGCGCCTCTTGAAAATTGGAAGATAACTGATGTTGGCTCACCTCAAAGTTAAAGTATGATAATAATCATACTTTAAACATACTTTCTATATAAGTAGAAGGAGTAAGCATAATGGTGATGATGCGAAAAACTATTACTATCCCTGAAGTGATGGATGAATGGGTTAAAGCTCAAATCGAAAGCGGACGCTATGGGAACGATAGCGAATACTTTTGTGATTTGATACGCCGTGATCAAGACAAGCGACAGGCAGAACAAAATTTGCTTTCTCTTATTCAGGAAGGCTTAGATAGTGGTGTAAGTGCGTCCACTCTACACGATATTATAAAAAGGGTAGAAGATAGGCTCAAAAATAATGGCAGCTTACCAACTCACTAATCAAGCCGAAAGAGAAATTGAGAACATCTACGAATACTCAATTTTAAACTTTAGATTATAAGTGGCACAAAATTATGTTTCTAAGCTTCATGATTGTTTCACATTATTAGCGAACGATCAAAGTTGGGATAGTACAAATACTAAAATAAAAACAAATAATCAATCCGGTTGCACTAAACCTATAACCAACGTAGTAATCAAGCCTTCGTCTTGGCTAACAAAGGGAATTCGAGTTGAGAGAATTAACAATCTCAGCCTATTCAAGTTTACAGAAGAATTAGATAAACGGGCTGGAAGAACTTCAAGGGTTAGAAAAAAGCTGACCTTCTAACATCAGAAGAAGCTAGCGAACTAGAAGCGATAGGGGAGTTAGATACCATATTTAGTTACATAAACGCTATAAATGTATCACAGTCGTGACAATTTATAATAATACTTAGGGATTTGTACGTAAACGCACTAAATTTCTATAGTGAAATTAAAGCAAACTTTTCCTCGATAGCTGTGTGTTCATTTTTCTCAAAAAAATCTGTTTCGTATGTAATATTTATCCAAATACAGGGAAAAATACCTTGATTAATTTCCTTAATAGCGTCAATATCCAAATCTTCATCATAAATATCGGATTCACTTTTAAGGACTATGTATTCAAATCCAACAATTAGGTTTTTTTCATATAAATTTTTCAAATATTTTTTAATGTCCTGAATTTCCGTATCAGATTCTGATAAATCACCGATACTTTTCTTCGCAATATACTCTTGGCTCGAAAGTCCTGCAAAATTCATATTCGTTCTCCTCGCTATATCTATGTGTGTATTATGTCTATTATATAAAAATTTTAAACATTGATTATTCGTAATCAATATTTACACGCAGGCACAATACTACTTACTCCTTACTCCTTACTCCTGTAAGATAAATCACACAAGGCTATGTTTGTGTAAATGTCTGAAAAAATTGATTATAGTCAATAGCGATGTATCGGCTCAATAAGTTGGGGTAAATAGTGATTCTCTTTGTTGTTGGATATATTTATTATGTATACAAATAACTTAAGCCATGCTCTAGCAGGGCGCCCGCTGCGCCATAGAACGTTGCTAACAGTATTTATATCAACATAATATTTATTATGAAGTGAAAGAGCTAACTATATAACAAGAAAAAATACAAACTACAATAGCACTTCTTTAATAACGCACTTTTAAACGCACCACAACCAGCGTGGATTACCTGCATTGGCAAACGAATAAATTTTGATGCAGCACAAATACATGCACACCAACCATTAAATGTAGTGAGTTTTTAATTTAACCAACGAGTTAATCGAAGAGTGTTTACCCTGACATACAAAATAATTCATCTTGCCAAAACAAGGGCTGATGCTTTTCAACAGATTTATCTCTAATAACATCTCCTAAAGATGGGATATCATAATTCTTAGAAATACGGTCTTGTATGTACTTGAAAAAGCTTATTCCTAATTTACGAGTAGTCGCAACAAGAGACATCAATATATCCCAAGCTCTAGTTCCCTCACTGGTCTGAGTCGCATAACTAATGTTACGTCGTTGCACCATTGTTCTGGCAGCTAGTTCAGCAGGGTTATTATGTAACGGCAATTCAGGATACTCTAGAACTAAAAGTAGCTCGGAAACTTTTGCTACTGTTAACTGCTTTCGTTCGTCTAATTGCTTATAACCACTTTCAGTACCAAAGATTTCCCAAAATCTTGACTGAAGCCAAAGTTTGTTCTTTACAGAAGGAGAATCACTATAAGCAAGCAGTTCCCGGTAGTAATTCCAAAACTCAGATAGAAAGTCGTCTAAAATTTTTTGATGGCAGGCAACAAACGGAGTCAGTTTTTTATAATGGCGCCCTTCATGTACCCAGCACAGAGCTAAATTATTAGTCAATAGTTTAAATTGGGGGGCATCATCACATACGAGAGTTTGTACTATTGGAATATGCGTTTGCTGATGATAAAAAGCAATCGCTGCCGCTTCCAATACACGAGTACGATTTTGAGAACCTAGTTTTTTCAAATACGTATCAAGCAGAGAATTAAACTCTGACTCTGCAAACACTTTTTCTTGAGGCAATAATTTGAGTTGATTACTCCATTTAGCAGGCACATTTAAAGTATCCAATAGTTCGTATGTGAGTTCATTTAAAATAAACTCAAGCCCTTGAAAGTTCTGTAACACCCCTAGTACGCTTAATCTATCTTTTTTTCGCGTTGTCGAGTAAACAGTATACAGAGGGTTACAAATTACATTCGTAGTCTGATTTATGCCCTTAACACGCGCGGACGTTTGGTCTATGTGCTGCCAAGTAGTACTTTCTAGCCCAGATATATATACTTCGTTATACTCATTCGAGAATTCACCAGTGTTTTTAATTAGCAGATTTGACAAATAACCTGCTGACATCGATATACCAATATCTTCTAAAAATTCTAATAATTTACCTTGAGTCATATTGCCTCCATAGTACAAGCTTATGACTAAGGCTTTAATTCCTGGACCAAACTCTCCATCGTAACCTGCTGGTAATGGCGCCAAGTATGTTTTACCTTCTGATGGGGAGTAAAATTTTGGTTTTAGAAATAGTACGTTATCTGTTTCAAGTGAGATATCTTGTACAACTACTTTTTCGTAACCCTTAAACTGGGCATCCGTTGGTAGCTCAGATTCTGGATACTCCAAAACCCATTCTCTATCTATTTTTACGCTGGCGTTTTTACTACTCTTTGTATGTTCTTTATGAGTTTTACGTTCTTTTTCTGACGAATGGTCTTTCTTAAACCCACTAGTTTTATTGGCTTTGATGTCTGGCTTGCCCTTTTCTCCTTTTAGGCGGTTGTTTTCATCCCGAAGTTTTTGAATTTCTTCTTCTAAACTTTTTATCTTTAAATTTTGTTCTTCTATTAAGTTCAAAAGTACTTCTATGGTTTGACGCAATGAAGGGTCTGCAATTCCGCTTGGGTCAATGCTTTGCAGCAAGTCAGGTACTAACTTTTTACTCTCTGGATTTTGTGTCATGTCTCATATTCTACGCCACCATGACAATAATGAATCTTTTTATTTTTTGCTAAATACTATATATCCGCTTTGGTCGAGCTACCTCAAATTTTGGCTAACATCCAAATTGCCTTAAACCCAATCACAGCCTTGAGAGTAAAAATGGCTCTGTGTACAGCTT
>NZ_JBXXZH010000433.1:0-4697 GCF_059640475.1 Calothrix sp. CBUCES-K 9914 | reverse complement strand
TCTACATTCGCGAAAATGACGTAAAATCGTGATGCTGGGGGGTCAGACCTACTATTCGCCAGCGGTATCCTCGTAGGAGAGGGGTTGGGGGAGAGGTTTTAAAGATGTCGTCGTGCAAAGTCAGGTGTCAATGTTAACGTATCATTGTAAAAATCAAGGTTAAAATTAGACCGAGAGACAGCGCAAGTAACCAGTTGTTGAATTGTTTTTGCTTTTTTGTTTGGGTTTCCAGTTTTTGGTGTAGTCGTTCGATTTCTGTTTGCGCTTGTTGAAGTTGATTTTGGATAGATTGATTTTCTAGATGTAGGTTATCTAGCGTTTGTTTTCCTCCAAAGTCGGTAATTACTGTTTCAATTTCGGTTTTTATATGTTGGATTTGTGAGTGTGCTTGGGTGATTTCGTTGGCTTGATGATGAGTTTTTTCTTGGTATCTGGCTATTTCTTGTTTGTTTGTTTCGATTTGTGCTGCTAGTAGATTGATTTGTTCGAGTTCTTGGGCTTGTGCTTTTGCTGTGTCTATGCTGTCTATAACAGATTTTAATTCTTGTTTAAATGCGTCTATCCGAACTTTGTAGTCTACTATTTGTTGTAATTGTGAGCTAATTTCATCGCGCGTATGATTTACTGTTTGAATATTTTCTTCTAGATAAAGCTGTTGTTTTTTAACTTCATCTATATTATGTTGAATTGTGTGGGTAAACGAAGATGTGTCTAATTTTAATTGCTCAATTTTGCTGTAATCTTGCATTATAGCTGCATGAATGGTGCTTGCTTGTTGAGCAGCATCTGAAGCTACTGTAACTCCTCGTTCGATGGTATGCCAAAGTTCTTCGAGTTGCTTGGCTGTTTCTATATCTGTATGTAATTTCATTTATTGTTCTCCTGTTTTAGATAGTAGGTTATTAATACGTGATGTAAACGACTCACATAGTAGTGTTACGAGCGGTTCGTTTAAGTTTGATTGAGAATTTACGTCTTGCCAGAAGGGGAGATTTTGTTCGTACTTGCCATCGTATATATGTGACCTCACGCGCGCTGCTTCGTAAGGTAAACCTTTTGCTTCTAAGTCTTTGGCTATACCTTTGAGCAAATACTTGTATTCTTGAAAGTCGGTATTTTTTAATACTTCTGCTTCAGCGATAGCTTGCCAAGATAATCCCATCGCGCGTAATAGTAAACAACGCAGGTGGATATTTTGAGTTTTTTGGAGTTCGTTATTTAGATGTTCATAGGGGTGTTTTTTCAAAAGGGTAATTGCTTGGGTTTCCCATATATATAGTTCTGCGTTTTCGATGCCAGCAAATTGCAGCGCTAAGTAAGTATCCCAATATATATAACCTGTTTCGCAACGTTTGAGTAAACGGGAAAGTACGTCCGATGTTATTTGATTCAAATCTGCATCACTGACAACTTCGCTAATCCAATTAATGGCGCCTTTTGGGTCGATAGTTTCGCATTGTTGGAAAAAGTCATAGCCATTATCTTGTAGGCGCCTAATTTCCGGTGTTGTGACAACTACTAGTAAACGCGAACGCGCGCGGGTAAGGAGTGTATACCACTGAAAACTTTCTTCTAAAGTTGGTTTTCCTTCACCTTCAAACAAGCAAAAAGCTACACAAGCTTCAAATTCACGTCCCTTAGCTTTTTCTGGGTTTAAAATTACTAAGTTTTCGTGAGAATTTAATGCGCTGTTGGAAAGAACTTTGACAGCTTTAGCAAGGTCACGCAGTAAATAACGACGATTTTCTTCGCTGCCACATTCTCCAGCAATTTCATCTAGAAATGCAATTGCTTCATCCTTAGATGCATATTCCAATAACCGGACATTTTCACCAGTTTCAAAAGCGTGCTGTGGATTTGCGGGTAATGGCAATTCTTTACATTTGTTTTTAGATGTAATTGTTTTTGCTACTTGCCAGAATTGATTAGCAAACTCTAATATCTGGCGTGAGTTACGGTAATTACGTACTAATTCAATCGAGTTTTTGATTTGTAGCTGTGACCAATTAAAATCAGTAGCTTGAATGCGCTGATTTAAATCACCTAACAGCCATAAATACGTTTGATGTCCTTGAGCAGCCCAAGATTTACATACTGAGATAATAGCTTGTAACTCGCTTAATAAGTAATCTTGCGTTTCATCGACTATTAATAAAGTACATTCTGAATTGCTTGGATTTATATTTAGTGAGTTCTGTATAATTTTAGCTGCATCCGAGCGAGATATGCGACAAGATAAAGCTTTATAAAAATGCTTTTTACTTATTTTTAATAAACTTTCAACTCGGTGTGAGTTTACTTGATACATGACATTTTTGTCATTAGCTCGATGCTTATTCTCATCTAGTACAAACGCTTGGTATAATAGAACATCATTTGTAGTAATATCATTTTGACGGCTATATTTTAACGCTTGTTGCAAAGCTTCCAACTCTTCTTGTCCTGAAGCCAAACGATTTTTAAATTCAGGATTAATCTTAGTCAACCACTGTGGAAACGTGCCTAACCAAAAATTCTCCTGAGTCGCTGCTGTTTTAACCTCAGAAAATTCCGAAATATCACGCCGTAAAGCTTCGGGTACAATCAACATTGTATTCCAGCCAAAATTACGGTGGATTTCACACGCAAACAAAGTAGCACACACTGTCTTTCCAGTACCGGGTGCGCTTTGTATAATGATGCACGAACTTTCCTCAAATTGATGTACCGTCGTTGGTTGATACTGCGAACACAATATTCGCAATGGTTCATCTAATATATTGCGCTGATAATTTGTTAAAATCGGCGAATAACGGTAACTACCATAAACAAACCTGTACCAATCAGTATCTTGCTCATGATTCCATTGATAAGCTGGGTTTTCCTCTAAAGCAGTACCTTGTGGGTGTAAAAGTTCTTCAATTACCTGCGTTTGGGAACACGCGCGCTCATCAAACGCATCATCATAAACACTATCGCGCAACCCCGCCTTGATCACAACAACATTATGATCCGCGCGCTGCCAAATAACGCGCCACTTGCCAGAGCGAGTTCGCAACAAATTATCAAACCCTTTGAGCGCTTTCGTTTGTCTTTCATCTCCCTGACTCAACCGATGCAAAATCTGGTAAATCCTTTGCAAATCAGCAGGTGGAAGCTTTTGGATTTCACGAAAGGCCGCACGAATTATCTTTACATCAGCCATACACTACACCTTCTCCCCGATAATTAGTAGTTGTATGTGCTTAGTATTCCCTACTTTATAAAAAAATATATGCCCGTCGGCTCACGGCGCCCCCAGAATTGATGATATGAACTACGCTTTGGTCTGTGTGATCAAATTTGGGGTATTGTAGCACAGGCGTCTCGCCTGTGCAGTGACAAGCGTTTTTTTACCACAGAGACACAGAGTACACAGAGACTACTACAAACAACGCTCAAATTCGTCGATTGCTAAAATATCATCCGAAATCAACGTGCATTCTTCGAGTAAAGGAATGTTAAGGTCTGGCAGCAATTCGCTTGTATCAACCAGTTCATAACCCTTGGTGTCTAAAAATTTTGAAGGTTTATCTTCCCTTTTGTGGTATAGTTTCAATCTATTATTTTCCCAAAACCAAACCTCCAACACTCCCAGGCGCCGATAGATTTCCAGCTTATCAATACTACCACTAGTAATATTTACTTCTCTAGCTTGCCGATTAAGTAGATGAATTTTAGCTGAAGAAATGGGCATATTAAGAACGGAATCTAGTAACCGATTAAACAAGTAAGCGATACGATAGAAGCATCTTTTACTGCTATAAAAATAAATTAATTGAGTCAACGTTTAGTTCAAAATTAACTAGACAGCGAAAGTTGTCAATATAAATCCGTTTCAACATAAGATTACCTAATTAAGGAATTTTGTTGACAATAACATGGTCAACTTACTATCATAGCGCGTATCTGCTTATTGAAAGTTTAAGTCTTTTGATTTTGCAACGTTTCTACTCTTTCGACTAAGAGACGAATTTGAGCAGGTTTATTGCGAAACAAATCTGTTGACCAAATTCGGTGGATGTTCCAGCCAAGTTTTTCAAGCACTTGTTGTCTTAAACGGTCACGGTCTCTGGCAGTAGGGGAACTATGGTAGGATGCACCATCGCACTCAATGCCTAGCAAAAATTCTCCAGGGTGATTTTTATTGGCAACTGCTAGGTCAATTCGATACCCCGAACATCCGACTTGAGTACGAATAGTATATCCCCGTTCTACCAAGGTGTGGTAAACATCTTCTTCAAATGGTGAGTCAAATTTAAGTTCCGAGGTATAAAAATTACCTTCGAGTCTTTCACCACCGCTCGCTGCATACTCCAGGTAATCCCGTAACAAAGCTATACCTTTACTTTTAGTGCGTGTTAAATCAATATCACCAGCTAGGAGAGAAGAAACCAGCCCAGTCAAGGTGGCGTTAGAGGAGGGAGATAATTATCAATAAGGGTAAAATATTATCAATAATTTATTTAACTTATTCATAATAAATTAAATTAAATATTTACGAAAAGATACTTAGCAGAGAAATGAAGTGGATAAGATATTTTTATGACGAAAATATAGATAATTAGACAAATAATTACAACCATCCTTTTGAGCATTAGACAGTTTCAAAAATTGGTTCTTTCGTACATAGCGTGCTAAATTTTAATTAAAATCGATAAATATCCTTTATTTTCAAA
>NZ_JBXXZH010000432.1:0-4723 GCF_059640475.1 Calothrix sp. CBUCES-K 9914 | reverse complement strand
TATATCTTTTTTATATCAGCAAAACTTAGCTTCAAAACAAAAAATGAACTAGGAAGTAATGATTCAGAACATAAATTAAATCAAATTCATGATAATGATTTTTTCGCCATCCTTAAACACTCAAACAAGTTTAAATATGAATCAGAAACCAATACAGAGACATAGTTATATTTCGGGAGAAGGGAAAAACCGTAAAAAAAGTATTAAAAAATTATCAAAATTTAAATTTTATGGATTAATTAGTTTAGTTATGCTTTCAATCATGAGCTTATATGGAATAAGCTCATTTGTTGCCAATCGTAACAATCAAAAAAATTCGGAATTGGCAAAGAATCAATCTATCAAAAAATCTTCAGATTCCCAACACCCAGTAACTTCAACAATAAGAGCGAATACTCCAGTCACAGTTCCCAGCAATAAATTTAAGCAGACTCCTGTTGTAGAGCAAACTATTGCAGCTTTACCACCAGTGACATTTGCCAATTCAGAATTTATCTACAATGTCATTACACCTCCAAACTTTCAGCCCAGTCAGAAATTAGATGGAATTGTCAAAGATTTAATCGAGTTAGCAAAAAAGAATCAAACATCTACTGATAATTTATCTATTACACTCATAGACTTAAACAAAAACACTATTGCTGGATATCAAGAAAATACACCAAGATTTCCTGCTAGCGTTGCAAAAATATTTTGGTTGGTAGCTCTTAAAGCTAAAATAAAGCAAGGAATCATTCCTTTTGACGCATCCGTTAATAATGAGATAAATCAACTAATTATTCAATCAGATAATGATGCTGCTAGTAATATTATTGACCGCATTACTTCTACACAAACATTTACAAAAAAAATAGACAAAGAACATTTTAAAGAATGGAAATCCAAACGAGAGTTTCTAAACTTGTTTTTTCAAAAAGCTGGTTATAAAAATATTAATATTACTCAAAAAACTTTTCCTATTCCCCATCTTAATATTCAAGAACCGCAAGGAACAGATTTACAAATACGTGGTGATAATCCAAATAAACCAATACGCAATAAAGTCACAACATACCACGCAGCTAGACTAATGTATGAAATAGTTACAGGTCAAGCCATTAGTCCACAATCTAGTAATGAAATGAAGGATTTATTAAGTAGAAACTTACAAACCTGGCAAGCAATACCATTAAACCCTGAAGAATTTCATCCTGTAAAGAATTTTTTAGGTGAATCTTTACCAGCAGATAAAGTTGAATTTGTGTCAAAAGCTGGTTGGACTACAAATTCACGTCAAGAAGTAGCATATGTAGTAACAAATGACGGTAAGGCTAGATATATCATTGCAGTTTTTGGAGATGACAAAACTTATGGTAAGAGTCAGAATATTTTTCCAAAAATGTCGCGTTTAGTTTTTGATAGAATGAACCGATAGATAAGTTATACATCCTTAAAAAATATCCGTTAGCCACGGCGCTTTCAATACTGCTCGGTTAAGAACTAAAATCCCCCCAACCCCCCTTGCTAAGGCAGGGCTGTTTCATTCCCTCTCAAACGAGATTTGTCAAGATGGTTAGCTATAAAAATCATAAGTATGGGTAGCTCGGAAATAGACTTTTAAGCACATAAATATAAGTGTGATTGTCTATTTTATCGGTGCCTTGCTAAGGGGGGCTAAAAATGCTCTTTTCCCCCTTCCGCACGCGCAAGGGGGGATCAATTCGCCAACAAAAAGCTTAACCGAGTAGTATTGATTTCACTCTTAATATTTATACGATTATTCGATATATTTGTACAATAACAAACTATGTTTATTATAATTGATACTAATGTTACAGGATATTTACTGAAAAAGTTTAAACAACTAACTCCTTTAAGAAGCTGTTAATCTTCTTTTTACGGATTTGACTTATGGTTATCACGCGCTACACAATTACATTACGGTAGCATTGCGATTATTTTAATATTGCTATATTTTTAGAGTAAACGTGCTAGTACATACAGCGCTATTAACCTTGCTCCTTGGAGATGGTATAAACAATGACTAGAGTATTTAGTACGGATGATGATTTCCCACAGTTGATAAATCGGGTTGCAAAGGGTAAAGACCGTATTATTATTGAACAGGAGGGTCATGCAACAGCAGCAATTATTACTTATGATGATTTAAAACGATTGGAAGTGATGGAAGCAAATTTACTCAAACAAGTTGAACAACAAGAGTACGAATGGTTAAAAGCTGCGCTTAAAAACCCAGCTTTTGATTTTCTTAAAGACTCACGGCAGGATATTTATACTTTGGCTGATGGAAAACCGTTCTATGATCCAGAGTTTATCAAGTCAGTAATCAGTGACCCAGATTTATACTCAATTACAGACCAGGAAGAAGTTATCTATACTCTAAATGACGGCAAACGATTCGATTACCAAGGGTAAAATTTTTCTTACACCTTTTCCGTTTGATGACTTATCAATCAGTAAGTTACGTCCTGCACTTTGCTTAACAAATCCCATTGGTTCCCGGCGCCATGTTATTTTGGCATATATTACCAGTGGTGTTCCAGCAGTTACAGTAGACACAGATATTGTTCTAGATTACAGCCATATAGACTTTTTAACATCAGGGTTGCAAGCCGCATCTACAATTAGGCTGCATCAGCTAGTAACAGTTTCAACTGTAGTTATTCAACGTGAACTTGGTACTTTGTCATTAGAAACGCAAGAAATTATTGCACAACGGTTATGCAACTTGCTTGATGAATAGTTAATTTTATTAAGTAAGTTTTAAATATCCTCGCTTGAAAATTTATATTCTGGCGCCAAAAGTTCCTAGAGGATAAGTCATGTATATATATCCTCGCTTGAAAATACACATCCCGGCGCCCCTCGTTATAATTCTTGTTCGGTGCGTGACGCTACAAGTCTTATAGCTACGTTGAGATTTCTTCGTAGCGTCACGCACCCTACCAGATATATTTAAAAAGTAATTGTAAGTTTTATTATATTTAAATGTTAAAAATATTAGTGATGGGTGCAACAGGAAACGTTGGTAGAGAAGTAATCAATTTACTTTTAAACTATAATTGTGATGTTTATGCAGCAGTTAGAAATCCTGAAGGAGCGCGCGCTGTTTTTAATAGTATAAACAGAAGCAATGTTACCTGTATTGAGTTTGACTTTACTAACCCTAGTACCTTTACAAGTGCTTTTGAAGGGGTTAACAAACTTTTCTTAGTGCGTCCACCTGCACTTGCCAATGTTCGTAAACAAATTGCACCAGCGTTAGAAGCTGCAAAACTTGCAGGTGTTAAACACATTGTTTTTCTTTCACTACTTGGCACCGAACGAAATCGAATTATACCACACTCGAAGATTGAGCAATACATTAATAAATTAAATATTCCTGCGACTTTTTTACGCGCGGGTTTCTTTATGCAAAATCTTAGTACTGTACATCTAAATGAGATACGAAGGGGAGGATTATTTATACCTGCTGGGAATGGTAAAACCAGTTTTATTGATGTTAGAGATATTGCCGCAGTTGCAGCACTTACTTTACTCGAAGATGGACATTTGGGAAAAGCTTATGCTCTGACTGGAAAAGAAGCACTAACTTATTATGAAGTAGCAGAAATATTTACATCAGTCTTGGGTAAACCAGTTAGTTATACAAACCCCTCATTATTCAGCTTTATTCAAAAATTGCGCGCGCAAGGATTACCAATTGATTTTATTTTAGTAATGGCAGGGATTTATACGACTACTCGTTTCGGATTTGCTGGTAGTATAACACCAGTTGTAGAGCAATTACTGAAACGCTCTCCAATAACTATTCAGCAGTTTGTTGAAGATTATCGGCAGTTGTGGATTTAGTTGTGAGTTCACATCTTACGGGAACTTTATGGTGTAGTAACAATTCCTCAAGTTGTAGCTGACAAGCGCGCGTGCTACTGACTCACTACCAGTTATTCAGACTTGGATTGCCCAACCACCTGATTGACCATAAATTCAGTTTGTGGCGCCAATATTGCAGGGAGCATCCAATGAATGGAAGAAACATAAATTATATGGCGCCAGAGACCTTACTATACTATATGGTTGGTCTAAAAAAGTCTATCTGCCGAAAGTGGATGCTCCCAACACTTCAAGCGATAAAAGCAGCTGGTATTAATACGGGAATGCTTAATGTACGTCGAGGGTGAAAAGGAGAAGGTCTAGACTTGTCAAATAAACTTAGACCTTGGCAAGGCTCTGGTTTTGCACAAAGTCAATGGATAAGTAAACCTAAAAAAGATTATCCAAATTTACCCACTCTTATTGTAATGTATGAAAAAGGTGAAAAAAACCGTGATTGGGATAATCAAGCTTTATATCTTCCAACGTTGATTCTACCTAAAAACAATTTTGTCTTTATGTTCAATTACTCGGAAGAGTTTGAAGAAAAAGATAATGATGATAATTACCAAGATATAGAAGATTAGCAAAAGCTTCAATTTTGTAAGCAATTGCTAGTGTTAAAGTCTGTGTGCCGACACTTTGTAGGTTATGCCAATCTGCGAACAGGAGTAGCACACAGATATGCTGTTAATAAATTGATGTTTTGTTTAACTATAAGATGTGTCAATACTGCAAGGGATAGCTTTTTGTAGCAGAACTAATCCCCCCTAACCCCCCTTAATAAGCAGGGCTGTTTCATTCCCTCTCAAATCGGATTTGTCAAGATGGTTAGCTATAAAAATCATAA
>NZ_JBXXZH010000431.1:0-4753 GCF_059640475.1 Calothrix sp. CBUCES-K 9914 | reverse complement strand
GGATGTAAATAATGATATTAACTGGACTGAAGCTATGATTACCAGTTGGAGAAAAGAATTTCATGTTATACTACCTAAAGTTGTTTCCATAAGTGAGCAGATAAAAGAATCTTCCGAATCAGATGAACCCTTTGCTGGAGTTAGAGAAGCACTTGATTTGCTTGAAGAAGACGAAGAAGGCGAAGAAGAGGATAATGAAATTGAAGATAATGAAAATATTTATAAGGAAACAGTCGATTGACTTTTTACAGTTATTTGACTTTTTTAATTGCACCGTTACTAGTAGCAAAATATTTGGATACCAAATCAGTATTTTGTAGGAGAAGGCGTTTTAATTCAGTTCCATCAACTACACGGATGGGTACTCCAGTAACTTTTGGTGCATCGTTGACCCAATCAAGAGCAACAGTGCTTCAGTCATTGATAGACTAATACCACCCAGCTTTGCTTTCGCGTGAGGAATTAATGAAGTTTTTGGGGTTTGGTTGCTTGAAGATTGAGCAAGTAAAAGTTTTTTGGTCAAAAGATTAGTTTGGTTAGCGGCAGTTGCTGGCATCACCATCTGTACGTCAGATAAGCCAGTTAGTACAGTTAGACTCAAAACAATCATCAAATGCTTAATCATTGTGCTATTTATGTATAAAATGTAACTTTTGTGTGTTGCGTGTGAGGATTTAAGTGCCAGTTTTCTTTAATTCCCATATAATAAGCTGTGCATCTACGTTATTGGATAATGAACAAGCGGAAAAAGTCTATATTTAACATACTTCTTGGGGCAGTATTGGCGATTAGCATTATTATCAGTCAAAACAATCCTCTACAAGCGTTAGTTGGTAAAGACACACTGACAATGATAACCTCTCCCGATTATCGACCTTATGAGTATTACGATACGGAAGGTTCAGGAAAGATTATCGGGTTTGATATTGATATTGCTAATTATATTGCCAAGGAATTAAAATTTAAACTTAATGTCATCGAGTCTGATTTTAATGGTTTAATTCCTGCGCTTGTGACAAACCGCGTTGATTTTATCATGGCTGGGATGTCACCAACACCAGAACGTTTAAAAAATGTTGATTTCTCTATTATCTATTATAATGCTTTAGATACAATTGTGGCGCCCAAGGGTAGCAATCTGCTCAAAGCTCAAGACTTATCAGGTAAAATAGTTGGAGTGCAACTAGGAAGCATTCAAGAGAAAAATCTCAAGGAAATTGCTAAAAAAGTTCAAGGAATTCAAATCAAGCAACTTAATCGAGTTCCTGAAGCTATCCAAGAACTTAAGTCTAAACGTATTGATGCGGCAATTATCGAAAATACTGTAGCTGAAGGATTTGCAGGAAGCAACCCAGATTTAGAGTTTAATGCAATTCCCTCACAAGAAAATTCTGGTTCAGCAATTGCTTTTGCTAAGAACTCTCCTTTAGTGGCGCCTTTCAATCAAGTGCTTCAAAAAATGAAGGATAACGGTACACTTAAGGAACTAGCAACTAAATGGTTTTCTAAAAACACAGTCACTGCCAACTTATCCTCAACAGAAGTTAAAACGGGACTAAATTTAGACTTTACTAGAATTAGTAGAGATATTCCTTTTATTCTGCGAGGTATTCCCTTAACTTTATTGTTTACTATTATCTCTGTATTCTTAGGATTAATTTGGGGAACTGTATTATCTTTACTCAAAATTTCTGATATTAAACCGCTTCAGTCACTTGCCAATGCTTACACCTCTGTATTTCGGGGTACACCACTACTTTTACAGTTAGCCTTGGTTTATTATGCAACACCCCAGCTTACAGGTTATAATATTTCCGCATTACAAGCAGGTGTATTAACTTTTACACTCAACTCCGGCGCCTACATGTCAGAAACCATTCGGGGTGGAATTTTGGCAGTAGATAAAGGACAAAGTGAAGCTTCCATATCTATGGGTATTCCCAAATGGTTGATGATGAAGGATATAATCTTACCCCAAGCGTTGAAGAATATTTTGCCTGCGTTGGTAAATGAAACCATCGGGCTATTGAAAGATTCGGCGTTAGTGTCAACAATTGGTGTAGTGGAAATATTACGCAGTGCCCAAATTGTCGGCGCCAATAAATATATTTACTTTGAGCCTTTACTATTCGCTGGGTTGATTTATTATATTTTAGTTATGGGTTTAACACAAAGTGCATTCATCTTAGAAAAAAGGTTAAGACGCAGTGAGTGAAGCAATTATTCGTACAGAATTTTTATATAAGTCTTTTGGTAAGCTAGATGTACTAAAAGATATTTCTACGCAAATCAATAAAGGCGAAGTAGTTGCGATTCTTGGACCCTCTGGTTCTGGCAAGTCAACCTTTTTGCGATGCATGAACTTACTCGAACGCCCTACCAAAGGACAAATATACTTTAAAGACCAAGAAATTACCAATCCCAAAGTAAATATAGCCAAAATCCGTACCTCTTTGGTAATGGTATTTCAGCACTTTAATTTATTTCCTCACATGACAGTGCTGCAAAACGTAACTTATGCTCCCATCAAAGTCAAAGAAGTTACTAAGCAACAAGCAAACTCACAAGGTTTAGAATTACTCAAAAAAGTTGGACTATCCGAAAAAGCAGATGTTTACCCATCGAAATTATCAGGAGGTCAAAAACAACGAGTAGCTATCGCGCGCGCGTTAGCTATGGAACCTGAAATGATATTATTCGACGAACCAACGAGTGCGCTTGACCCAGAAATGGTTAAAGATGTACTAGAAGTTATGAAAGATTTAGCAAAAACTGGCATCACAATGGCAATAGTCACTCACGAAATGGGGTTTGCACGCTCAGTTGCCAGTAGAATTATGTTTCTAGATCAAGGAACATTAGCCGAAGATACTACACCAAGCGAATTTTTTTCAAATCCCAAATGCGCGCGAGCAAAAATCTTCCTCGAAAAAATGCTTTAATAATTTTGATTCTACTGCGACTTTGAAGGCTGTGGATTAAAGCAATATTCTTTTGAACTTGGATGCGATACAAGTGACAGAGGGTGTGAGTCAAGCATTACGATGGTCATTTTGGTAACTGCAACAAGTATACTTATGAATTTTATACTATTTTAGGAATTTTTCAAGAAAATCTACTATATCTGATTGCATTTTGGCTTCTTCGGCGTTTTTTGCCTCTAATTCGTCAATTCGATGAATTCTTCTTTGGCTTTCTTCCAATAATTCTTGGTAAGATTATTTACCTATAACTAGTCTCCGAGATGTACTTGATTTGTTACTTTCAGCTTTACTGAGTATAAAGTTGGCTGAATTTTTTAGGCGCCTCTTGTAATGTTTGTTTTGAGATTCATTATGATTTTTAACAGAAGCAACTGCTATTATTTTTTTTGCTAATTTCTCCATATTCATCCAAGTTTCTTCTGAAAAAGTATTAGGATTATCTATTGCTTCCGAGAAAAGTTCAATCCATTCAGTCCATTCTTTTAGAGTGGAGATTGTAAACATTCTCTGAATCCCTCCCTAAAGTTGATTAAATCGTACTAATGATTGTAGCGTATTTTATATATAAATGTATTCAAAGCCTTGTTAAAAGACATAGCCCCACTTACTATTTCTTCTTTGCGTACTTTGCGTACTTTGCGGTTCGTTTATCCAACACCCCAAAATTAAATTTTTCTTTCTTCTTTTTTTCTTAGTGTCCTTTGTGTCTTTGTGGTTCATTCCTCTTAACCCTTTATAATTAATGACAAGGAGGCGGGCAAGGATGCCTACCCCACATTCCGGGAGAATTAAATTTTTGGAAGTCCCTTAAATGGCTTCTCCTCCGACTACTACATCTCGAATTCTCAAACTGGGGCCACCGCAACCTACAGGTAAACCGTTTTGTCCACCTTTACCACATCCTCCTGACTCATCCCAATAAAAGTCATTACCAATACCTTCAATATCTTCTAAAGTTTGAAACACATTTCCTGATAATGTTACATCTTTAACTGGTTCGGCAATTTTACCGTTACGAATCATCCATGCTTCCCCAGCGCTGAATGTAAACATTTCACCGTTGGTCATTCCACCTAACCAATTTCGTGCATATACACCTTCTTTGATGTCGCTGAATAAATCTTCAACTGGTGTTTTACCACGTTCAATCCAAGTATTCGTCATTCTTACAATTGGGGCGTAGTGATAATTTAAACATCTGGCGTTACCTGTCGGCGCCTCATCTAACTTCCCAGCAGTTTCCCGCGAATGTAATCTTCCCAGTAACACACCATCTTTAATTAATTGTGTAGTTGTCGCAGGTACTCCCTCATCATCATAAAAATAACTACCCCTGTGTCCAGCAGGCGCCGCACCGTCAAAAATTTGTAATTCTTCACTCCCAAAACGGCGCCCAATTGTCATAACTTCGAGTAAATCAGGGTTTTCATACGTCATATCAGCTTCGCTTAAATGCCCAAAAGCTTCGTGAACGAATAAGCCTGTTAATATGGGATCAATAACGACGGTATAAGTATTACCCAAAACCGATGGTAAAGATAGAGCATTAACCGCGCGCGTTGCAGCACCCTTAACTTGGTCGTCCAAATTACTTAAATCTTCAAACGCTTTACGTGAACCTGTGGTCTCACGTCCTGTTTGTACAGTTTCGCCATTTCTCGCAGTTGCAGCGAAGCGCATTTCCATATCAACCCAAGATTGATCGATAAACGTTCCTTCACTGGTAGCAATCATTACTTTTTGCGCGCTGTCAGCGTAGCGAACTGAAG
>NZ_JBXXZH010000430.1:0-4768 GCF_059640475.1 Calothrix sp. CBUCES-K 9914 | reverse complement strand
TTGTAAATCAAGCATATTTATAGATTTTAATTAAAATTTAGCACGCTATGTACGATAGAACCGATAAAATCTGACTAAATGATGCAGATTAAAATTCCCATTCGTGGTCTGGATCATCAAGTGCAGCACGAACATTATTTAGATTAGCAAGGTCTTTGAATGGAGAAGATTTAGCTAATTCTGCAATTGAATTCAAAGTTAATGCCAGTTGTTCATTGTTACCAGATGCGATTGCACTATCAACAATAGTAAACAAAGCATGGAAATTTTTAGCACGTTCATCGAATGAGCGGTCAAGATAACCTATCAGAAAGTCTCGTTGAGCGTTGATTTGAGCAATAGTTGTTTTTTCCCAAGCTTCAATATCGCGTCGTTTCGTTTTTTCTTCTTCAGCTATTTTGAGATAATCTGTGTATGCTGAAACCATTTCCTGTATAGATTGAACAGGATTGGTAAATTGAGCTATGATAGTTTTCTTAATGGGCATTTCTAGTTACTTCCCAATGTTCGATATTTAGCTTGAATATTTGCAGTAGCAGGGTTCAATTGACCTTCGCTATCTAAAACGGGTGTTTTCATTATTTCTGCAAGTGCTTTTACAAGAAGAGCGACTTGTTGAAATTTAGCGGCATCTCTTTTTTTATCGAATGATGCGAGAGATTCCAGTTCATTAAGTGCGAGAACTGTACGATTATTTATAGATTCTAGTACACTCTGCAACTCGTTAATTCGCTGTCTTACTTGTGCCATAAAGCATTGAGCTGTTTCAATTTTAGCAATTGCTGTATTAACTTCTGCTTCATACTCTCGTGCTTTAGTTAAAGCTTTTTCGCCCTCGCTGGCAAGCATAAAACCTCCAATTGCTAAGGCTGGACCAACTGTAATACCTCCCAAAACAAGAGAACCAAGAGCCATACCACCACCTCCAGCAGCAAGAGAACCACCTCCAAGCCATGCTAGAGTAGCATTCCAAGCAGCTGCACCGCTTAATCCTGAAATCGCTGCTCCGGTACTAGCCACTCCTACGGACGTAGCAAGACTCATGGCGCCACCATATCCTGCTGCGGCGCTTCCAATAGCTTTAAGCCCACCTTTGAAGAACTGTTCTGCTTCTAGTGCAGCAGTTTTATATTCTTTAATTTGTTGAACAGAAATACCGTCTAGACCTTCTAAAAATTCCTTTTCGCTTTGTTTCGCTTTACCGATGTTACGCTCAATAAAATCAACAAAACGCCCAATTGTACGCATCATGACATTAAGCTGAAACTGACCGTACTCTTCAGCAATACTGTTTGTGCCTCCCCAATATACTTTTAACTCATCAGCAGCATCCTCGTAACGTTTTTGAGCGCGTTTGCCAATTTCTTTTGCCTCATTCATGTCGGATATTCCTACTGCTCCAGCACCAGCTCCGGCAACAGCAGAAACTATAGCGACTGCACCCAAAATTAATGGAATCATAAAATACTCCTGATTGTTTAAACTATTCTTACCAATTTTATAAGGCTAATTACGCATAGCCTTACTATTTATATTTCCCGAACAGAGAAAATAATCACAATAGGGAAGTAGAAATAATTTAAAATTTTCATGAAGCTTATTGATAATTGATTACCGAAGAAATACTGAATATTATGTTATTGCAAACCTAACCCCCCAACCCCCTTCCTAGTAGGGAAGGGGGAGTATATTTGTATGTTTGCTCCCCTCTCCTACGAGGAGAGGGGCTGGAGGAGAGGTTCTTAACCCAAGTGTCAAAAATCAGGGTATACTTGTTACAGACTCACAAAAGCATACCTTGTTAGTATTACATAACACTTAATAAAGTCTTTTTAAAAGGCAAATATTTATGTTAACTACATTGACTCTTCAGTATTTTAAATCTGTATGTAATAAAACAACACTTCAATTAGCACCACTAACTATATTTGCTGGTGCCAACAGTTCAGGTAAAAGTACGATTATTCAAAGTTTGTTATTAACAACTCAAACATTACAAAATCCTGTAAGCTCTCGTTCACTAGTACTAAATAATCATATTTTAAAAATAGGTAATTTTAATGATATTATTTTTAATAATCAAGAATCAAAAAACATATTAATTGGCTTTGAATTATCACCAAGTGTTGATGAGCATGAGAGCTTCATTCCCACATATAAGCATATTTATGCCTGAATAAATATGAAACTTTAAAATCAATTAATTGCTCTTTCGTATTCTCATCCTGTGGGTGTGAAACTGAGAAATAAATAACACAATTACACCTCTGTTTAGAAGAATGCCAACTTACTGTTAAATCTAACTTAGAAAATCACCCTAATGAAGAAGCAATACAAATTCGTGGAAGCAAAAAAACCATACAACAACGAATAAAAGATAATAATCTATCAAAAGGAAGTCTTAACAAGGTAGAGGTTGCATCTCTAGAATACGAAATTGTAAAGCCAGATAATTTAAGATATCATGCATCTCCTGAAAACGCAAAACCATTAGGAGCGTTACTTAACCACTTCTTACCAGAGAAGATTTCTTTCGCTTTTGATGCACTTGAGGAACAATCAAGACAAATTATAGACTTGCTAATACTTTCCAAGATGTTTATAAGAATGAAACTAATATTCAAAAATCATCGATTTCAATTGCCGAATTACATGAACTTTTGACTAGAGAAGAACCAACGTTAGAAATTTATGAATTAAGGAAAGTTTATGCATAATTTTTTTGATATATTAATGCAAATGCTTTAGAATAGTAATGATAAACCCTTGCTATTAGCCCAAACTTGAATTACAAATTCTTGCATAGTTTTTAAACGTTAAATTTTAATTTCAGTATACGTCACAAATAGTCAGGAAGGAAATTTTGTATTAATGCCATGTCTAGGTATTTACCGCTCAGTGCGTCACTACTTTAATAAAGGCGCCTGTATTTATGTCAGTATATGAAGCATAGCCAAGCTTAAACCTTGCTTATACGCTTTGATAAACGCAGTTAGTTATATACAATAGCTAAGTAAGGGTGTTTAGTAACGGAAGTAAAACTTGATAGTTCTGTGTACTCACAATAGTGGAGGGGTAGGTAAAAGTACCTTGGCTATTCATGCTGCTGGTGCTTTAATAGCTTCGTCAGAGAAAACGCTTGTGATAGACTGCGATGAGCAGTCTGATTCATGGCAATTTTATACTGGTAGAATACCAACTCAAGCTCAGGATGTTGATACAGATGGTTACAGGGCAGTTATCTCTAACAAAGAACGTAAGACTGTTAAGGCTTTAGCTTTAAAAGGATTCGACCATATTGTTTTAGATATTGATACTCCTCTAAAAAATACAGTTCAAGTTATTGTTGGCAACAACCCTGACCTTGTATTAGTGCCTGTAAATAAGTCTCAAGAACTCAAAGCATTACGTAATCTTCCAAAAACATTAAAAGTCGTTTCTCAACTAGCGAAGCCTGGTTTTTCCCCAAAAGTTATTGTTGTTCCTCTTGGAGTGGCACAAGAAAGCATTTTAGAGGTGATTGATAAGATAGATGCAAAGAATAAGCCAAATACCTGTAGAGTTGCTAATGCAATTCCTAATTTACAGGATAAAATGCAATTAGCTATATATAAAGATAGAAAGTATATTTGGAGTTATGAGGGGTACGAGTATCTGCTTGTATATTTCAATTCGCTAATCAAAACTTAAAGGAGATAGGTATGTCTGTAAGTAACTACAACAATCAATCAGAGGATTATATGGTTGAACAAGCTATTGCCGAAGGTTTGCAGCAAGCGGCTGAAGCGGAACCAGTATTAGAAGTTACGCTTGAGTTTGACGACGAGCAATTAAAAAAAATTCAGCAACTGACGCAAGCTTTAGAATTATCTGTTACTGATTTATTAGATACAGCTGTTGGCTATGTTTACTTTAATCGAGATGACGAAGAAGTTAAAAAACTCTTGGAGGAATGTGTAAACACAACTAAAAACAATTCAGTTCAAGATAAATATAATCTAAATTTTGTAACCTCTATAGCGCGCTTTAAAAAATTGGTATTAACAGCTTTAGTTGCTCACAAACTTCGAGTATTGGGAATGACAGATAACATTTATGAATGTGTTACCACAGGAATAAATTTGCTTTATGAAAGATTAATTACACACAAAACCAAAGTTGCAAGTTAATGCATCAATAATGGATTACATTGAAACTAGTGCATTAATTGATGGAATTATATATTCTGATTCGTCTGTCAAGCAAGACCTTGGGCGCCGCTTTGCCGTATACCTTGGTTTAACTCCAGGTTCAGCAGGAGCAGATGGTGGGATTGATGGAGAAGGAGAAATTAATGGGGAAAAAATTTATTTCCAATCTAAATTATCCCGAAAGTCTCTAGATGCTTCGTATGTAGCGGATTTTTGGGGTAATATATCAATTTATCAAGCAAGTATTGGCATCTTATTGGCTGGTGTTGGTTATACACCAGGTTTCATGTCCAAGTTAAACAAATGTCCAAATATAGATAAGTTGAAAATTCATCTGCTAACCTTAGAAGATATTTTTACAGAAAGTTCTATTTTTGAGCAAGCTGTATTAGATTTACCTCCACTACGGGATTTAAGTAGCGGTGAGTGGGCACGCTTTAAATAATCGCGGCGCCATTAATTTACTTTCCTCCTCAGCTTATCCTTGAAAAGATAAATATTATTAATACTAAACTTATAGCGTTTTTCGGTCTAGTGAAGTACAATAGATAGAATAAAGCTGTGCATCTCCATAAAAA
>NZ_JBXXZH010000429.1:0-4770 GCF_059640475.1 Calothrix sp. CBUCES-K 9914 | reverse complement strand
TTACAAACAAAATTCCCATTTTATACGGCTAGATATTTAAGACTTTAGCTATAAAATTTTCGGGTGCCTCTCTTAGTGCTTCAGGAGTCTACTATTGTTACTCATAAAATACTGGAGAGTTTTACATGTCTTATCTCAAATCTCAGGTGAAATTGGCTCTTAAAACTGTCGTGCCTTACGATAAGCTTGAAAAAGTATTCGCTATTTATAGAACAGTAAATATTAGCTCACAATTGAAGCTCAACAGAGCAAGGAAAGTTTTTGAGCAGGCAACACATAAACCTGTTCACTTAGACCCTCGTTTTTTAGATATATTACAAAAAGAGTATTCTATTAACTTTGTCGAAAGTGTAGATACAAACACCTTACTAAAAAGGGGAAAGCAACAAGTTAAAGAACTTCTTGATGTAATCAGGACTTACGCAACTGGCACAATAAGTCTGGGTATGAGTCCGATGCAGACGGAAATATCCAGTTGTGGCAGTCTGACCGAAAAAGGCGCCTGATTATAAACACTTTATACCAATTTAATGTGAAGCTGCATAGAAAAGAGCTTCTAAAATAAAGTTATAAGAAGAAACAGATATAACTTGCTCCAACGTTAGTTGGTCGAACAATTCTTGAATGCGATTACGTAAATCCTGTAAGGAAGAAAACAGCTTATTTTTAAGTGGCTTTTTAAGTAATTCCCAAAGTCTTTCAATTGGGTTAAGTTCCGGAGAATGTGATGGTTGAAGTAAAGGGATAATATTCTCAGGCCAACGAATTGCAGAACTAATATGAGCGCAAAGTGGGCGGTGTCGGCTTCCGTCCCGCCCAACTTTGCAAGAGAGCAGGCGCCTGGTCGATTTGTAAAATTGCGTAATCCTCGCCTAATTCATGGGATAGCCAATCTAAAAATTCTTGAAAATAGTCACCATTGAGTTTTGGATACTCATGTAAGAAGTGGTCGCCTGTATTTGGTTCAAATGGCGCCCCGAAGGGGTTCGCCACTTTGCTTATGCCGGGGAACCCGTCCACCGCAAGTGGCTCACCGTATATCCAAAAATTTTCTCGTCCCCATGCAACAGGCACGGTCGGTTTTACCCCTGGAGCGGTAATAACTTTACCTGTCTGTGTCTTCATACCAAGCCTTGTCTCATCTTGGCACAGATAACGAATACATCTACCTTGTGCTAAAAGGGTTTCCAACGTTAACAATACCGTACCAAGTTTTTTTTAAAGTCTTGTACCACTTCTTCGTCTTGCTTATGGCTTTTGGGACGTGGAGCTTTGATAATGCTCCAAAACGATATAGAATCGCACGCATAAACTGTTCCATACTCCATATTCAGTCCATGTTCTTGTTCTAGCCACTTAACAATGGCGCCATAGCTAGTAAAACCGGAACCTGTTTCCAGTTCGCGCCTTAATGCTGCCATTACCTCTTCAGCCATTTTAGGGGCTGCACCCGGCACCTTTTTTATTTCTAATAACCTATTTATTCCCCCGGAACGATATTTCTGTAACCATCGTGTAATAGTTGATGTGTCTCGACCCAGGCGTTTTCCGATGTCAGGAAGGCTCGCTTACTTGACCGTTTTTAAGCCACCATAACATTTGGAGTTTTTCTTTTTGGTCAGCGAGTCTGGCTGTTTGCAGCCGTTTCTTCAACTCTTCTTCACTTTCTGTTATCTCAATTTTAAATGGGCGGCTCATGGGTACTTTGGATAGATGCAGGTTGCAATACTATTATATGCGACTTCATATTAAATTGGTATAAGACAAGATGGACAAGATGGTGCTGCATTAAATTGTTGCTTCGTTTGGTATTTTTGTGTGCAGTGACGCATTTTACGTCATTTTATTGTGTCTGATTTTTGTGTTTTTGTGTTGAGCTAGTAAACCGTGTTTGGGTGCGAATAACATCGCTACAAAAAACAAAATTGTTAATAAAACAACTATACAACCACCTGTGGCGCCATCTAAGTAGTAACTTATATATGTTCCAACTACGCACGAAAACACGCTAGATGAAACAGCGGCGCCAATCATATAATTGAAGCGGTCGCTCATTAAATACGCAATGGCGCCGGGTGTAACTAACATGGAAACTACTAAAATAATACCAACGGCTTGTAATGCTGCAACTACTGTAAGCGACATTAATGAAAGGAACATGTAGTAAAGAAACTGCGTATTTATGCCTATTGTTCATGCATGGTTCGGGTCAAAGCAAAATAGCAATAAATCTTTACGGAATATATATACAGCAGCTAATGTAATGATACTGACTATGATTGTTTGAATTATATCTTCGTTAGAAATTCCTAGTACGTTTCCAAATAAGATATGAAACAAGTCTATATTACTACGTGCCCTTGAAATTAATACTAAACCGAATGCAAAAAAGCCTGTAAATATAACACCTATGACAGCATCTTCTTTAACACGGGTTTTTTCTTTGACAAAACCTATTGTTACTGTTGTCCCATACCCAAAAATAAAGGCGCCAATTGCAAACGGTATACCAGCCATGTAAGATAGAACGACACCTGGAACTACTGCATGGGATATAGCATCCCCCATCAGTGACCAACCTTTAAGGGTAACGTAGCAAGATAGAACAGCACAAACTACGCCTACTAAAGCACTAACGCATACTGCCCTAATCATAAATTCGTATTGAAAGGGCGCAATTAACCATTGCCAAATTGATATCATATAGATTATTAGATTTTAGATTTTGGATTTTGGATTTTTGTGAAAGTTACGGTGGTTTAAAACTCCTCCGAAGGTCATAGCTAAGTTGTCTTCTGTAAATACGTCTTCTACGGCGCCATAATCAAGTACAGTTCTATTTATTAACACTACTTGGTCACAAAATGTAGAAATTGATGCTAAGTCATGGGTAGAAATTAAAATGGTGTGACCCTGCGCGCGTAATGTTATCAATACTTCTATAATTGCTTTCTCTGTATTCGCATCAACTCCAGTAAACGGTTCGTCTAATAGCATTACTGTTCCTTGAATAGCTAACGCGCGCGCTACAAATACCCGTTTGCGTTGTCCACCAGAAAGCTCCCCTATTTGGCGCCGTCGTAAGTCCCACATCCCAACTCGTTCCAGAGCATCACGAACTATTCTATAATCATTATTCTTCGGTATTCGTAACCAGTTCATATGCCCATAACGTCCCATCATCACCACATCTTCTACACTGACAGGAAAATTCCAATCTACTTCTTCAGACTGTGGCACATAAGCTATCATTTGTTTTTGTTGGGCTTTGCGAACTGGTAAATCATTTATTATCACTCTTCCACGATGTGGCGCCAAAAATCCCATTACTGCTTTAAATAAAGTAGACTTACCTCCTCCATTAGGACCAACTAATGCAGCAATGGTTCCAGATTCTAGCTCAAAAGTAGCATTATGTAAAACTACTTTTTCATGATAAGCAACATGGATGTCTTCAACTAAAATACTCATAGGTTTCATTATAAGAATTAATAGGTTTTATTTTGACTGAGATTGACCTAGTAAACCTCTGACTAAAGTGTCAGCATTGTACCTCTGAAGGTTTAAAAATGTATCAGCAGGTTTGCCCACTTCAGATAATGAGTCCACATACAACACACCAGCGAAAGTAGATTTACTTTCACTCGCTACTTGTCTCTGTGCTTTATCGTTAACCGTTGTTTCACAAAACACTGCGGGAATTTTATTTTGCCTTACAGTATCAATAACCTTACCTATCTGTTGTGGTGTACCCTCTTGCTCAGAATTAACTGCCCACAAATACGCTTCCCGTAAACCATAGTCACGTGCCATATAGGAAAATGCTCCCTCACAAGTTACTAAATATCTTTGGTTTACAGGTAAAGTTGCCAATTTAGTCTTTACTTCTTCACTAACTTGCTGTAACTTTTGAGTGTAAGCCCTAGCATTGGCGTTGTAAGTTGCCTCGTTGCCAGGGTCAAGTTTTATAAAAGCTTTGCGAATATTATCTATATATATAGCTGCATCATTTGGAGACATCCAAGCATGGGGGTTAGGTTTGTTTGAATAAGCACCACTAGCTATTGTAATTGGCTTAACTCCTTCACTGAGATTTGCAGAGGTAACATTTCTAACTGCCCCCATAAATTTCTCAAACCACCGCTCTAATCCTAACCCGTTGAACAGTACTAAATCTGCCGACTGCGCGCGTTTGATGTCGCTAGGTGTTGGTTCATAGTCGTGAATTTCGGCGCCTGGTCTAGTGATAGATTCTACAATTAACTTATCACCAGCTACATTCCGTGCCATATCCGCCAGTATTGTAAAAGTTGTCAACACTTTCTTTCTACCATCGGCTGGACGCGATAGTGATTCAGTTTGTGATTGTATGGAATCACTTGCAGGTTTTTGAGATGACGTACACCCTTCCAGTGGTAGCCATATAAGCATACTCAAGACGATGCACATAGGTTGAGTTAGCTTGTTCATTTAATTTCATTTTTGTTTCATTATTTTATCATATTTTTCTCATAATCTCTCAGGTGCCTTTATTTGTCAAGGTTTACTTGCAACGGATGTAACGGATGATTATTTTTGAATAACTGGTTGATAAGGTTGGCGCTAAATAATAACTCTCTTAACTCCCAATACTACTCGGTTAAGACATTTTACTAAAATACAATCCCCCCTAACCCCCTTAATAAGTAGTTGGACACAATTAATTACACAAAATCTGGGCTGAAATTCTTGCCTAGCATAGAATCAGAAGAATGAGTATTGTAATTAATT
>NZ_JBXXZH010000428.1:0-4819 GCF_059640475.1 Calothrix sp. CBUCES-K 9914 | reverse complement strand
TTAGCATTTTATTCTTTCAAAGATGGTATTGAAAGAATGTTAAATTTAGCTGCTTATCTTTTTGCATTAATAGATAAAGCAAATCAGTTAGATAATCCAATTAAAATATTAGTTATCGATGCGGACTTGCAGGCGCCTGGATTAACTTATTGGAACACGAATGAAAAACATAAACCCTCAATATCTTATATTGACTTTCTAGAACTGTTACATTATTCTCCTACTGATGAGGAACAAACGCTATCATTTATTGCTAAAGAACTTGATAAATCTTCTAAACAAGAAGGAAAAGCAACTGTATATTTTTTACCTGCCTGTATTGATGATAAACAACTATTAGACATTGACATTTTACCCGAACATATACTTGGTTATCCTAACGAAGGTTGGGAATTAGGAGATTCTATTCATAAGTTAGGTAAAGCAGTTGGCGCCGACTATGTATTGATTGACTTAGGGTCTGGTTTAAACAAAATATCTAGTCCCATACTTTTAGATGCTAGATTTCAGAGATTTCTAGT
The DNA here is from genome assembly GCF_059640475.1 of Calothrix sp. CBUCES-K 9914. Taxonomy (NCBI): domain Bacteria; kingdom Bacillati; phylum Cyanobacteriota; class Cyanophyceae; order Nostocales; family Calotrichaceae; genus Calothrix; species Calothrix sp. CBUCES-K 9914. Next base: position 4,298 of record NZ_JBXXZH010000428.1, on the reverse strand, counting down.
TACAACAATTAACGAACCATCAGTAGCGGGAACAACACTTTGTTTATCACAAATGAAAAAAGTGGCGCCAGCTAAAACAAACGTTAACGATAATAAATATTATGACCCATCAGTAATTATTAGTATGTTAACACCAGAATTAATAGCATCATCAGGATATGAGGAGGTATTAACGCGATTAAATACTGCTTACAAACAATCAGAAAAAGAAAATAATTCCACAATGCTGGAAATAGCAGAAAACTACTTCGCACCTGAACTACTTTATATAGATAATTGGGAAGAAGCACACTTAAAACTTGCCTCAACTTCAATAATGGAAACAGCTACAAGTTGGGCAAATGAGCAAGTAGAATTTAATAAACTTATTCTTGAAAACTTAGACCCAGTTGTAGTTAAAAAACTGCAAGTCCGTGCAACTCGTCAAGGTAGAAGTCTTTTAGAAGAAGTAAAAGTAATTGTCGAGGAAGCTATACAGTATGAAAACACTCCAGCACCACAGTAAAGTTTGGAGGACGCTATAAAAACAATAGCGAAGGTAAGTCCAGAACTTAAAAATTTCAAATATTCTCTCCAACCTCCCTCAAACCCTTAGCAATCATTCCGATTACATTGAAAAAATTTATTAGATTGTCTTAAATTTTTGAAGAATAAGCTAAGTCATAAATTACAGGTATTGTTTTGTGTAAGTGTCTTGCTCCATGTAAAAAATTACACTGAATGCTTTTAGCTATTTCGCTTTTAAAATAGTCAATTTCTTGAGATAAGATAACATTCTTAATAATTGTATATCCCTGCTGCTTTAAAATAATCTAGCCCTCCATCTCTAAATTCAATGCATTAAACTAATGAACGTTGATTAATCTTGCTTAGATACCTAGATTTATCCATGAGACTCTATCATACAATAAAAAAATATTTTATTTCACCCAACCTAGCGTTCTTCAGCTTTTTCAACAGAGTTTTCGTTTACTCCTAATGTCAGTTCTAGAGGCGCCCGTGATGGATATGATTTTACAACTTGCCTATATACATCATAGTTAGTGGGTAGTGTTCTTCGTTGGGTGCCGACTTCATAGGTTATTTCGTACTTTACAGATTTTAATAATTCAGGGGTACTTGCCTCTCGTTCCTTCTCTTTCCGTTGTTCTATCTCATCAACTGTTGGTCGCTTTGGCAAAGCTGGCCACCATAAACCTTTGTCATCAGGCCCTGTAACCGCTCCATCTGGTTTTAAACCATTACGATTAAGTAAAGATGTTGTAGCAAAAGTTTCAAATCGCGGTAATTTTGCATTAGTTAAGTCGTCGGCATATTTAACCTGCCAAGTATAACTAGTAAGCGCTGTAGCTTCATATTGGTTAACAGTTAAGTTAGTACAACTAGTGAGTGTGGTTAGCAAAGCTACTACTGGAAATGGAAAGATTAGCGCACGCATGACTTTATAATTACATAACGTTATTTTTTATTTTACCTATATAATTTATTCGTGAAAGTCTGTAGCCGTCATAGAAAGTCCAGGACTTAAAGCATTAAAATATTTGGCTAAAGATTCTGCTTGAGACTGACTAACTCCTCGTTGACCATTAATTACTTCGTTGGCAATATTGAGAGAACCAAGTATTTCTACTAAAGAAGCTGGCGCCACGTCAAACTCATGCATGAGTGATTCCAAAGTTGCCGCAAGTGTAGGTTCACCCATTGGATAATGTTCTTGCTCATAAGCTTCGATAAGAAGAACCAGCAACTCAAAAAGCGTATTTTCAGCTTCTGTTAACTGCTGGGGCATCATTTTTTCTACTATAGTTTAGGCTTTGTTATACTCTTCTAATGTTTTAATCGGCTTAGGCTGATACTGGATTAATAAGTCAGTATATGTTTTTTGATCAGAAGTAGGGGTCATTTTTACAACTTTCCGATTTTACTTTTCCATTGGGTCTGGTCTACCAATACCTACTTCTCTAAATTTTGTTTTTACATCATCCCATTCAGTACCGCAGTAGTAGTACCTTTTATCTAAGATGTTTGCTATATAGTAACCTTGCTGCCCATTTTCAAGGTGCCGCAATTCAGCGGCTATTTTTTCCATTGACGTATCAAATAAGGAAAATAAATCCTCGTTGTTCATATTATATTTATGCTCATTGGGTAAGTTAAATTTTCTTGATTTTAATACCGCTCTTGAGAATGGAACGGGCAGGGATGCCCATTCCACAAGATAATTAATTTTTCACAAGATGATTATTTTAAACTATTTATTATATTAAATATAACCATTTATACTAAGTTTTATTGACTTTTTTGGTTGCTATTAATATTAAATCACCATCAGCTATTGCCGAAGAGTAACTGACCTGTTGAACCTTCTCCGCCATGAATATATCCCAATACATAGGCAATTTCTTTAAGCTTGTCTCCTGTATGTGGCGCCACTCGGGCGTGAAGATTTGTTCTGTCTAATTTCTTTCTTCCTGCCATAAATGGCAACCGTAATTATATAAAAATGGTTTACATAAATGAATATACCAAAGGTACATTACTGTATTACATGCCTCGTTTACAATCGTTTACATAATCGACAACGCACATCAAACCTTTAGTAATGAATACCTCACTCCCAGCAAACAACCAAATCCCAGCGCAAGTTTGGGTGCAAACGATTGGACGCGGACTTTATCAACTTGGCTCGGCAGTGTTACTGTTTTACATGCCGATTGTTTTTGTCAACTACGGTAATTTATCAGCAACCGAAGTTGGACTCGCAGTTGGTGGTGGTTCGGTAGCAGGGTTTATTGGCAATCTTTTGGGTGGAGTACTTACAGACTCTCCGAAATTTGGACGCAAGCGAACTTTACTTGCATCGTCTACATTTGCGGTAATTACATTAGTGATAGCAGTATTTACTTCAACTTTTGCTTTATTACTGCTAGCTAATATAGTCTTTGGCTTCAGCACGGGTTTATACTGGACTGCCGCAGATTCTTCGGTAATGGATGTTACTACCCCCGAACAACGGCAAGGCGCCTTCTCGTTATTGGGGGTTGCAGATAACATTGGTTTTGGTATAGGAACACTTGCTGGTGGAGTGTTGCTAAAATTACTTCATCCCGCAAGATTAATATTTGCAGCAGGTGGAATTACATTTTTGATTTTATTGATATTATTCGCTACGGCAATGAAAGAAACTCGTAGTAGTGAAAGTGATCATAGCGAAGGTAACAATATCCAAAAAGGTTGGAAAACAGCTTTAACCGACGCGCGCTTAATGATTTATCTGTTGGTAAATACCTTATTTATTACTTACATTGCCCTAGTCGGTGGTAATTTACCCTTATATTTCGTCAACTTTGGTGGTACACCAGATGCAACTGTCGCTAACCTGTTTACTATAGGATACGTTGGATTAGGCGCCCTATTACAAGTACCCGTAATCAAAGCAATTAGTAAACTAAGCTACTTAACTTCGCTCTCGATATCAATGGCAATTTGGGGTATAGGTTTTGCCTTAGTATGGGTTTTAGGACACTATACTGACATGAAGCAAGCTTACGAGTTACTCATATTTGGAGTATTTGCCATAGCCAGCATAATCTATAAACCCACCTCAAGCGCATGGATATCTGAACTGGCGCCAGCATCATTACGAGGAGCTTATACAGCAATAGCATATCAATGTTGGACAATAGGATACGTAATTGGTCCTATTATCGGGGGTTGGGCAGTAGACCAACCACGTGACATTGCTCAAAATGTATGGCTAGCAATAGCACTAAGTACCCTCTCAGGACTAGTTATTTTACAATTCTTAAACAAACAAAACACAGCAACATCCAAACAAAAACCCGTAGGATAGGCGTCCCGCCTGTCCTTCTTATAGGATACATATCTTGTGGTTATCTTGTGGAACGGGCATCCCTGCCCGTCCTAAAAACCTTCCATTTCAAGCTAAAATTATTCTATAAAGCAAGTAATTATGCTTACCAGCAGGCGCCAAACAACCTGTTGCTTAGTACTGCATAGAGAGGAGATTCACTGTGGAACAACAAATCAACTGTAAAGTACAGTGCGCTAATGGCTGCGTATTGGGTGATGAAAATTGCCCCAACAAAGAAGTTCGCGAAGCGGCATCCAAGTTTATCGAAGATACTTCACTTGATAAAATGATTGAAATGGCAGAAGCCGCGCGACTCAAAAAATTAACCGAACCACCCAAGTGGATACTGCCCGATGATATTTAACTGTGTAACCATGTGGCGCCAGTATTTGTTGCGCGGTTCCTAAATAATCTAGCTCTCTGA
>NZ_JBXXZH010000427.1:0-4877 GCF_059640475.1 Calothrix sp. CBUCES-K 9914 | reverse complement strand
TCTAAAGCTTCTGTCATTGTCATCGGTGGCATGGCAAAATATTTAGTTCGCACAACCTCTTTGGGTAGTTCAGGAGTGCGAGTACCTATCAAGTCATCAACAACTGTTGCTGTTTCAACAGCTGTTTCTTCAATTGGATTAGGAGCTTTCTTGTTTTGAATGCGTTCTTTATATTTTCTTAATTGACGCGCGATTTTATCGGCAACTAAATCAATGCTTGCATATAGGTTTTCGCTGCTCTCCTCGGCACGAATGACGTTTTTATTTGCATAAATCGTCACTTCCGCTGCTTGTCTGGGATTAATTCGGGGATTTTTAGCAACGCTTAAATGGACATCCACTTCGTTGGTGATATTTTGAAAGTGACTTACTGCCTTTTCAATCTTTTGATGCACATATTCACGGATAGCATCGGTGATTTCAATATTTTTGCCGTGGATGACAAGCTTCATGTGTAAACTCTCCCGCTCAAACTTTAACTTGAGTTGAATTACGCTTTCGATTGCGGTAAGGTCTATCTGCCGCCTTGCATCAAGTTATGAATCAAAATTACAATCCCCCGTTTGCCTAATTGTTGCCATATGAATTTCACTTTTAAACTAGCCCTACTTGACGCGCGATATAATACTGCGCTCTCAAATCATCAAATATTTACGTGTCTTGGTTACAACAGATGTACTCGACATCTTCGCCTGACTCTGCTCCTCCTGAAATAATTGGCTTTAGAGTAAATGTAATCGCTGTCAAGGCAGTTTTGTTCAACATGGCTTTTGAATTTTTAAATTAGGCGCCGGAGAAGAGTGCATTTGTTCTTTCTTCTTGGCGTGACGTATGTGGCAGAGAATTCCCTCCAGCACCATTACCATTGAGGTTATATATTCAAACTAGCACTTTGTAATTTATAAAACCGCTTATCTTGACTTTCCTTTACAATCTTTTGCACAGCTTGACATTTGTTTCGTTCCTTAACAAGGAAAAGGGGAAAATAGCCTCACAAATGTTAATTCTTTCTGTTTTTTTGCGCCTGTATCTTGCAATACTTCCTTTTTTGTTAAATAGTTGAATTTCGCTATGAATTTTAACAATGTTTCTATTTCTTATTCTTGTTCGTTATATAACCAAAGTTTGATGCCTTATTTAGAAGCGCTCGCATGGCAACGCACGTTGTTGCAAGAACGCATCAATAATCCAAATTTAGAAGACGTGCTAATATTGGTCGAGCATCCGCCTGTATATACTTTAGGGCAAGGCGCCAGTCCCGAATTTCTCAAATTTGACCCTGATAGTGGCGAATATGAAGTGCATCGCATCGAACGTGGGGGTGAAGTAACGTATCATTGTCCAGGTCAAATAGTCGGGTATCCAATTTTAAACTTACATCGCTATCAACCAGATTTACACTGGTATCTACGCCAATTAGAGGAAGTGTTAATTATGGTACTTCAAGAATATGGACTTGTTGGCGCGCGTATTCCTGGGTTAACAGGAATATGGGTAGAAGGTCGCAAAGTTGCCGCTATTGGCATTAAAGTCAAACGCTGGATAACCATGCATGGATTCTCACTCAACGTAAACCCTGATATGACAGGGTTTAGTAAAATAGTTCCATGCGGTATAGTTGACAAACCTGTTGCCTCTTTAGCAGAATGGATACCTAATATAAGCTGCGATGATGTTCGTCTTAAAGTTGCGCGCTGTTTTGCTAAAGTTTTTGGAGTAGATATACAACCCCAAGAAACTAGCAACGGATTATAAACGGATGTAACGGATGGTTGATTTTAAATAACTAGCAAAAGCTTTTACACATCCTACCTTTGTTTGTAACTGGTAAGGTGCGTGAAGGCTACTAGATATTAGCTTGTTTCAAGATTGTTGATAGCCTTCACGCACCCTACTACAATTATCCGTTGCATCCACATGCTTATTAACCCACCTTGCATCTCGGACATAAACCAGTAGGCGCCAATATTAAATTGAAGCGCACGGTTTAGTGTATTCTCTGATCCAGGTTCTTTTTTACATAAAGGACTTCCAAAAATATAGCCGTTCAGGGGTCGCCTTTCGTACATACATCACACATCACAGGCGCCTCTGAACGGTTGAAAATCAACTTTGTTGTAACTAACGTTTTCTATGTAATAACACTTAAAAAATATGTTGTTAATATTTGTTATATAAATTATTTCAACAATAATACTCCGGTCAAAATATCTAAATTCAGTATATATAATAAATATAATATTATTTTATTTAAGCAGTTAATATTATTATTGTTATATGTCATAATGACTAATCTTCCGCGCGATCAGAGCAAAGAGTGGCACCACTTGTCCACTAACCAAGAAGCAAATACTCACGCTGCTCCACTTACACCCCTCAAAGAGCGTGACTTGAAAGAGCTTGCGTCGCTATTTGATAGACATGACAGTGATGAAATTGAAGCGGATGTTATTAGCAAGTTAAACATGCTTTGCCCTGAACCGTCTTGGGATGAAGACCCATATGAATTTTTACGTGAATATCTTTAACAGACGCGACATGTCGCGTCTCTACATTTTATTTAATCTACTCATGAAATTGCGTAATCTTTCGTGTTTGGGATTTTGAATTACTTGTTGTGGGTTTCCTTGTTCGAGAATAATTCCGGAGTCCATGAAAAATACGCGACTCGCTACTTCGCGCGCGAATTGCATTTCGTGGGTGACAACTACCATTGTCATTCCCTCTGTTGCTAGTTGCTGCATTACTTGTAGTACTTCTCCTACTAGTTCTGGGTCTAGTGCGCTTGTTGGTTCATCGAATAGCATTATTTGCGGGTTCATGCATAAACTACGCGCGATAGCTACTCGCTGTTTTTGTCCTCCTGATAGCTGTTCGGGATATGATTCGGCTTTATCGAATAATCCTACTTTATCTAGATATTGTTTTGCTAGTTGGGTGCTTTCTGAGGGTGTTTTGCCTAGTACTTGTTGCTGTGCAAGTGTTAAGTTTTGTAACACTGTGAGATGAGGAAATAGGTTAAATTGCTGAAATACCATGCCTACTTGAGTGCGTAGTTGGCGTAGTACGTTTCGATGGAGTTTTGAGTGAGATAAGTCTATATCGTTTACGGTTAGTTTACCTGCGTTGATGGTTTCTAGACGGTTGAAGCAGCGTAGTAGGGTGCTTTTGCCGCAACCTGATGAACCTATAATCGCTATGACTTCGCCTTTATGTATTTCGCCGCTGATGCCTTTGAGGACTTTTAAGGCGCCGAAGTTTTTTTCTACGTTTTCAAATGTAATTACTGCGTTGCTCATAATTAGGCTTTATATACATTGTGTTAATTATTCTTGTAGGGTAGGCATCTTGCCTGCCCCCATAAACTAATATTAACGAACCGCAAAGGACGCAAAGGAAAGAGAATGAGGAGAAGCATTTTTGGTTGGGTATTGGCTGGCTTATGTTGTTGTTTACTGATTATAAATGGGTGTGGGTCAGATGGAAGTGGCGCCAAGAGTTTACGGGTTGGTACGGAACCTGCTTATCCACCGATGGAGTTTCAAGGACAAAAGGGTGAGTTACAGGGTTTTTCGATTGATTTAATGAATGCTATTGGTCGTGCAGCAGGTTTTAAGGTCGAGTTTCAATCTACGCCTTTTGATGGATTGATTTCGGCGTTACAAGCAAGCACAATCGATGCTGCTATTAGTTCAATGACTATTACTAAGGAACGCGCGCAAACTGTTTCTTTTTCTCGTCCTTATTTTAAGTCGGGGTTGGCAATTGTAATTAGGAATAATAATCAAGATATTACTAGTTTTGATAAATTAAAGAATAAAAGAGTTGCAGTTCAAATTGGTACTACAGGCGCCGCAAAAGCAAAAGAAGCACCTGGCGCCCAACTTCGCACTTTTGATTCTACACCTTTAGCGTTACAAGAGTTGGCGAATGGGAATGTTGATGCAATGGTTGGTGATGCTCCTGTAATTGCTTATGCTATTAGTACAGGAAATTTACCAGGTATTAAGATTATAGACCAGTTATTAACAGAAGAGTATTATGGTATTCCCACACCTTTAAAATCACCTAATTTACAATTGATTAATAACGGTTTAGGGAAAATCTTTGAAAATGGTACTTATAATAAAATTTATCAAAAATGGTTCAAAACTGCACCTCCAAAACTACCCGAAAAATTAGCCTTTGCAACTCAAAGCGATAGTAGACCAAACTCTATTAATATTCTATTGCAAGCGTTTCCTTTACTTTTTCAAGGCGCCTTAATAACGTTGCAATTAACTATATTCTCTGTATTTATCGGTTTAATATCTGGTTCTTTAATTGGTATTGCTCGACTTTCACATCTTACACCGTTACGTTGGGCTGCAAGAGCATATGTTGATTTCTTTCGTGGTACGCCTTTACTAGTGCAGCTTTTGCTAATTTACTATGGCATTCCTGCCGTAGTTCAAAATTTAGGTTTAGATTTTAGTCTTAACCGCTTTGCTGCTGCTGTCGTCGCATTAAGCTTAAATAGTGCTGCTTATATTGCCGAAATAGTGCGCGCGGGTATTCAATCAATCGAAATAGGGCAATCAGAAGCAGGAGAATCACTAGGGTTAGATGCAGTACAAACAATGCGTTATATCATATTCCCTCAAGCCTTTCGCCGTATGTTACCACCTTTAGGCAACGAATTTATCAGTATGCTTAAAGATACCAGCTTAGTTGCATTTATCAGCCTTGACGAATTAGTTCGCAGAGGGCAATTAATAGTAGCGCAAAATTATCGTCCCTTTGAAATTTATGCAGGTGTAGCAATAATCTACCTATGTCTAACCTTACTATCTTCCCAAGCCTTCAGCCGTCTCGAAGCATGGATGAACCCAGTTAAA
>NZ_JBXXZH010000426.1:0-4883 GCF_059640475.1 Calothrix sp. CBUCES-K 9914 | reverse complement strand
CCGACGTAACCGAAACGCGAACAGCCATAACATGCTGGTCTGCTAGAGAAGCAAATCTTTCAAAGTGCAAATCTATTGTATGACCACAAGGCGCCCGCCAGCGAATATCCCGGCTAACCAAACCCAACCGCATATCAAGTCTTCTTTCGTACTCGATAACCGTTCCCGCATCTAAACGGAAAGTTTCTCCCCCTACCTTAATAACCAAAGGTAACCAACTTGGAACATTAACAAGTTCGGTCTTACCTATCGCAACATCATCATAAACTCCATTGATGAACGTTGCCGCACAATTACCCGGATAACCTTCCTCAAACGTTCCGCGCGTTCCTAAATATCCATTACCTAGTGTAAATACTGTCTCGTGATGATGTAATTTGTTACTATCAAATACTGTCTCAATAACATTCCAAGCAGCAGCATCAACAAAGGAGCGATTTTGGAACAAATCCTGGCTCAAAGTATTAATCATAATTAGACACAATCCTGAAGTATAGCCAAAAGTCTTATCTGTTGGGTTGCAGGCAAAAAACCACAAGAATAGCGAAGAAGGTTACTAAGTAAACGCGCATTCTCCGACAAATCAAACACAATCAAGCCTAAATAGGCATTTTTTACTAGCTTTATTTCTCGCCCACATCCGTCTATAGATAGGTTTCCTTAATTACCATCTAAAAAACTGATTCTCACTCAAAACTATAAAAAACTCAACATTTCGCAATTTATTATACAAAACTACATATTTCTCTCATGAAAATTGAACACTTTTAATTTGACGCAAAGTATATATATAAGTATTTGTTTATCTTTACTACTGTGTTATCCCAAAATTTTCTCATTTTTCAACTTATCATTGCTTTACATTCGATGGCGCCGCTTGTCTCGTTTCATAGACTTGGTTATTATCAGGGGCGACAACCCTTATTTGATAAAATCAATCGATTTTCTAAATAATTTAATTTAGTCGTACTAAGCACTTCAGTGCTTACTTAATACCAGTTGTAAAGAAATATGAATAAATTTGTAAATATCGTCATAATATACACTTCTAAACTTAGTCAAATACTTATATCAAATTACTTAGTCAAACAACTTTATCTCATCACAATCACTACTACTGTCGCAATTCTTATTACAAGTACAACCCATGCACAATCAACTCCAGAAGGATTCCAGCCTTTAATAAAAGATAATGGCGTACAAGTGTACAAAAAATACTATCCAAATGGTAAAAGAGACTATATAACAGTTGTAGATATATTAAATGCAACAATAAACAACTTAACTGGCGAAGTAGTAAATACTCCTAACGGCAAAATTAGTAAAAAAGTAATTACCGAGTTTTGGCAAGATGCTGTTAGTCAAAATACTTCTACTTTAAACGCAAGAGTTGTTATTAACGGCGCCTTTTTTTCAACAAACGATAACGTTACAGGAATAGCATTCGGTTTAAAAGTTAATGGACGTATAATTACATACGGCTATGCTATTGGGAAAGAATACCCTGGTCAAATTCGCGCCTTCTTCTGGAACAATAAAAGTGGCGCCATCATACCGTATTCAAAAGATATATTTAATTCAAGTAATTCTAATGTTGTAGGCGCCTTAGATGCTCTAGCAGATAAGTCAGCTTCACGTTACCTACCGCGTACATTCGTTGGTGTACAGAAAAATACAGTTATCTTTTATTCGAGTAACTACGCGCGTCAAAGCGATGCCGCAACTACACTTAGAAATTTTGGCGCCAGTACTACTGCAATGCTTGATGGTGGTGGCAGTACTAGTATAGTTATCGATGGTAAACCTTTAATTTCAACAAATCGTCCGATACCACATGCAATAGCTATATATTCGGGCACGTAGGGTAGGCATCTTGCCTGCCCAAAATTACTACCTCAATACACAACTTTTGGTAGAGACTGTAAAACAATATTAACAATCAATATTATATTGAGAACAATACTAAACAAGTGGTTATTAAGGGGTTGTTATGTCTGGATTTATACAAGTGTTGCAAAATACGTTGATTCGTATTACCGCTTTGCTATCGGTTGTATTGAAAAGTGTCGGTAATTTGTTTAAAGGTATCTCGAATTTCTTAGGAAACGTTTTCGGATTTAGCGAATCTGAATCTCAATATTACTTGGAAAAGGATGATTCACAAGGTGTTAAGCGTTCGGAACCAAAACCAATGCTAACTACCGAACAAAAAGTAAACTTTGAACCACCTGCAAATAAGCGCCGCTCTAATAATAGACAAATGGATTACTACCTGAAGATGGCTCAAGATATCAAAAAAGGTTAGTTACACCTTGGTTTAAAATTCATTGCCGCAATGCCTCTGAGCTTTTGAGCTTGGGGGTTTTTTGCACAGGCGGGACGCCTATGCTACGTGCGTGGGGTATTGTGAAGTTTTGTGAATGATTGTTGAGAATGGTAAATATAAGTAAAGAAAAGTAAAAATATGAATAGTTATGGTGATTTCTAACATAGTTAATATTGTTCTGAAGTATCTTTACGAATAGATATTTAGTAGGAGCAGTATATAGTTACACACCGAAATATCAGGAGGATAGTTTGGATATTTGTTGCACTCGTCCCGGTTGCCCAAAACCTATAAACTCTTTTCCTGACTTGGACGATACTTCTGTTCTAAAAAGTGTTTCGCAAAAGTACTGTATGACTTGCGGAATGCCACTGTTTCTTGATGGTCGCTATATACCAATCAGAAAGTTAGGACAAGGGGGGTTTGGCGCCGCTTTTTTAAGTTGTGACCGTCGAACTCCAGCGATGCGCGAGTGTGTAGTTAAGCAGTTGCAGCCATCACTGCACTTTAAACCCGAACAGATCAAAAAGGTAACACAGTTATTTCACCGTGAAGCATCCGTTTTAGAAACGTTAGGCACCCATCCGCAAATTCCGGAGTTGTTTGCATTTTTTGAGATGCATCCAAATACTACTCAACTACAAGTGGAACAACCTACTGAGTTGTTCTACCTCGCGCAGCAATATATTGATGGTGAAAACTTAGAACAAGAGTTGCATCGTAAAGGCAAATTTTCTGAGGCAGAAGTTTTTGAGGTGCTGGTCGCTGTCCTACAAATATTAGATTTTGTTCACAGTAATCATTCTATCCATCGTGATATCAAACCGTCTAATATTATGCGCTCGTGCGATGGTCAGTTATATCTTATAGATTTTGGAGCAGTTAAGCAGGTAGTTGTGACTGGAACCAGACAACCAGGTAATAACCCTACAGTTGATGTACCATCAGTTTCTATAACTAATGTTTATACACCTGGGTTTGCACCACCTGAACAAACGGATGGACGTGCGATTTTTCCTTCATCTGATTTGTACGCTCTTGCAGCTAGTTGTTTATTCTTTTTGACTGGTAAGCACCCAACAAATTTTATTGATATTTATACTAATACTTGGAACTGGCGCCAACAAGTAGATATTAGCAATAAACTTGCCAGTATTTTAGAACGGATGCTGAAGGAAAAACCGATAGACAGGTTTCAGTCAGCGAAAGAAGTCCTTGATGCTTCAAAACAAAAAATACCAACTCATGACCAAGATTTTTCCGATTTAGAATGGTTAGTTTCACCGTTTTTAACGGGTTTTGAGATTGGACTATTAGCAATTTTTTTAAATAACTTGCTGGGTGTAATTGGAATTGGATTAGCGATAATTATTTTATGCGGTTTAACTTATGCTCAATATCATCGAATTATTGCTAGGAAACATTTATTTATTATTGTTGGCACCACCTTAGCACTCGTGTTGCTATCATTGCCAATCTTAAAACCCTCTCTAATTTTCGGCTTTAACTTAAAAAAAGACCATTTCCTAGTTGTATTTTTTGCATTATTGACAGGTCTTTTTGGTGTTCTTTTAGTGGGGTTATATCAACTTATATATCAACTCTTGGAAATAAATCGCGTAAATCGATAATCTTTTAATCTTTTTTCTTCTAATCTATTTTTTCTTAGGATACATCTATGTTACACAAAAAAAACTTTCTCCGCCTGAATCTCGCTGTTGCTATTGCATCTGGCTTATTAGCAATTGGAGTTTGGTCTTTAAAAAATTTAACACAAACAAGTACAGAAAATGGTACAAATTCTTCAGAGGTATCAAAAGAAGCTTCTAACCTGGATGCACGTATGAGTTATGGCGAAAAAATACTAACCGAACTAGAAGTTACTGGGGATAACTCCCAATTTCAAAATGCTAAGAAGAACGGCGCCAAGGCAATGGCTACAAAAAATTATCCTCAAGCAGTACAATCTTTTGAAGAAGCGTTAAGAATACAGAAAAATGCACCGGAAACGAGAATATATTTGAATAACGCGAAAATTGGGAACGAGGAAGCTTATACAATCGCAGTTCCAGTTCCAATGGTTCCTCAAACTAACTATAATAGAAGTAGTGAAAATAGACATCCAGCAAATGCATTAGAAATGTTACGTGGTTTTGCACAGGCACAAGAACAAATTAATCAACCTGGTAAAAGAATTAATGGTAAGCAGATTAAATTACTGCTTGTAGATGATAGCGATAATAAAGACATTGCTCAAACAATCGCTAATAAATTACTAGAAGATAAAAACATTATTGGCGTAATGGGCCATCGTTTAGCCCCTGTCAGTAGAAGTGTGGCACCAATATATGCCAAAGGAAAACTGGTATTTATTACCCCGACAAGTGTCTCTTCTGATTTAAATACAAAAGATTATGCAGTCAACCCAGATAATCTTAAACGCTATGTATTTCGCACTGACACAGATTCAGAAACTGCTCAGAAAAAATTAGCGCAATATGTGGAGCAGAACCTAAAAGTTAAAAAAGTGGCGATTTTTTATGATTCTTCTAAAGAA
>NZ_JBXXZH010000425.1:0-4885 GCF_059640475.1 Calothrix sp. CBUCES-K 9914 | reverse complement strand
CAAAAGTGCTGATATTTATAGATTGCTTCACGTTTTCTTACATTAACTTTATAGAAGACACCCTATTCTCCCCATACGATGTAAAGCAAAACATGCTGTCTTGTATTGTTTTGTATACAGATACGGGGTTTTTACTGAGAATCTTATGATGATTAAAAGTATTGTATGGCTGCTTCCAACAGTGGCAATGACCGTTGTTGGTTGGAATGTTCGCGCGCAAGCACAAACTACTAATAATTTTGAGATTGAGTATAAGACCTTAACTCAAATTTCTGACTTAGCATCTCAACCTGGGTTCGTCAGAGCAACTATCACTGGTACAAGTACATCCCCAGGCGCGTTTGGGTTAGACTCATTTGAAAGCAACACTTATGGCCGCTTGGAACCTACTGGCAACCCTTCCTTAATAAAATATACTTTTAACTCTAATCCCACTGCACTCGGTCTACCTAATAACCTAGAAGCTTTTTCCGATAGATATTACGGTGGTGCAAACGAGTTATTTGGTAAAGCTAGCGATAGCGCCGAAATTAATCTCGAACAAGGTACTATTCAAGGTGGTGGTACTATTACCATCTTTAATGGTACTGGTGCATTAAATAATTCAACAGGTCAGATTACATTTTCTCAACAAGATAGGTTGAACCCACCAGGTACTCCTGCAGAAGGTTTAGCGACACTTAAGTTTCAGATACAAACACCCGCGCGTCAAATACCAGAATGTACACCTACAACAACCTTACTCGCTGCTGGTATGTTAGGCGCCGTTGGACTTAAATATAATACACTCAAATACAAAGGAAAGTTAAAAGCGAAAGGAAGGGGTAGCTCCCTTTCAGCTTTACCTTTTCTCCCCTAAGTTTTCGAGATGTTGCACTCAAAATTAGTTCAACATTAAACTTTCTTTACAAATCTTTTAGTCTTCGTGGTCATCGAAGGGGTCAGCGAGCTGCTTCGATGGAGGACCAAAAGACAAGTAAATAGAAGCTCCAGTAATGATTACGACAATCGCGCTGACGGCTATTATCATGACTGTTGCTGGTTCCAAATTGCTAAGAGATGTTGCAAATTCCATATATCACCGATGAATTATGAGTGCTATTCCTATAAAATATTACAAAAATATAAGTTAAAAGCACAAATGCTCTTAACTTTATAATCCGTATCTCGTTAGAGGTATCAAGCGCGCTTTTACTACCGGGGTAAAATAAACCCAGATTCTTGGGTGATACCACATGGTTGATAATTAGGTCAGCGCAGGATTATTCAACAAACATAAAGTAAAAGCAATGTAATAATTGCTTGTATTTTATGGAACAATAGAACTTAGCCTAAAAAGTTCGGCAAATAATATAACGGTGAATTATGGCACAACGGACACGGTTGGGAGATATTCTCAGACCTTTAAATTCTGAATATGGTAAAGTTGCTCCAGGTTGGGGAACCACTCCCCTCATGGCTGTTTTTATGGGGCTATTTTTTGTCTTCTTGCTTATTATTCTGCAACTCTACAACAAATCTATCTCAATTCAAGATGTGATGGTTGATTGGCGCACTGTAGGCAAGTAACGTCTTTGAAAGCGCAATTTATAACGCGCGCTTCCGCATCCAAAGTTTTTCCAACCCGGTTGTACCGGGTTTTTTTATACAAACTAGACTACAAAATATGTGTAACTTGGAATAAGATGCGTTTCTGTTTTAGGAGAAGGGATATGAATTTTTTTGGTATTGGTTTGCCAGAGATGGCTGTAATCATGGTAGTAGCGCTGTTGGTGTTCGGCCCGAAGAAGTTACCAGAGATTGGACGAAGCATGGGTAAAGCTATTCGCGGTTTCCAAGATGCATCGCGCGATTTTCAGGAGGAGTTTCAGAAGGAAGCAGCACAGATACAAGAAGCTGTCAAGACTAAAGCCGAAATTGAGCCGAAGCAAATTGAAGCACAAAAAGAAGAAGTTTAACACAGGGTAAGGTGGGCAGTGCCCACCCTACTTTTTGTGAACCGTGGTTCACATTTCCCCGTTCAATTCTTCTAATATATTATTCACGATGGAAAAAGTTATAGTAATTCCTCAGCTCGTAGTTGGTTTGGGCAACCCGGAACCAAAATATGAGCAGACGCGACACAATATAGGGTTTGCAGCGATTGATGCTTTATCCCAAACCTGGAAAATTCCTGTATCAGAAAATAAGAAGTTTCAGGGTGAATACGGAGAAGGTTCTGTGAGTGGAGCTAAAATTCGTTTACTGAAGCCACTTACATATATGAACCGTTCTGGGCAGTCAATTCAAGCTGTTCTAAGTTGGTATAAATTGCCGCCAGAATCTGTACTGGTGATATATGATGATATGGATTTGCCACTTTCTAAAACTCGACTACGGTTGTCTGGTTCGGCAGGTGGACACAACGGGATGAAAAGTACTATCGCGCATTTAGGGACGGATAATTTTCCTCGGTTACGTATTGGTATTGGCAGACCAAAAAATGAGCAAGTTGAAGACACTGGTACTATTTCTCACGTTTTAGGCAAGTTCAACGCTACTGAAAGCAAACTCATGACGGATGTTCTGGACTTTGTGGTCGAGGTTATAGAACTGTCTCTTAAACAAGGTGTAGAGAAAGCTATGAATAAATGTAATAGTAAAACAATTAGTTTGGCGAGCGGCGAGTAAAAACAGGGTTTCAGATTTTTTATTCACAAACACCGCTTTTTACTAACGCGCGAAATTCATCGCTATACATTGCCTTATCCCAGTTCTTTGCAACTTGTACTTGAGCTGGGGTAATATACTTGGCGCCTCGCATATCAGTTCCTTGAAGGTCAGCTCCACTAAGGTCAGCTCCACTGAGGTTTGCTCCACTAAGGTTTGCAAACTGAAGCTTTGTGCCAACAAGATTAGCATTTTGTAGGTCAGCGTTTTGTAAGTTGGTACTTTGGAAGTTCGCGCGCTGAAGATTAGCGTTTTGTAAATTAGCTCCTTTCAAAATCGCAAATTGCAGCTTAGTTTGATAAAGGTCAGCACTCTGTAAATCTGCTCCACTTAAGTCAGCACTTAATAATATAGCTTGCTGTAAGTTCGCCATTTGAAGATTCGCTTCCACAAGCTTGGCACTTTTTAAGTCGGCTTGTAACAAATTTACTTGCTGTAAATTCGCTTTTTCAAAATTCGCTTGCTGTAAATTCGCTTGTTGTAAGTTCGCTTGCTGTAAGTTCGCTTTATAAAACACCGCTTCAATAAGACTAGCTTGCTGTAAATTAGCTTGCTGTAGGTTTGCTTCCTTGAGCTTGGCTTTTTGAAGGTTAGCTTGACTTAAGTCCGCGCGCTGTAATGTTGCTTCTTGTAGGTTGACTTGCTGCAAGTCCGCGCGTTGAAGCGACGCTTCCTGAAGTGTCGCATAACTCATATTGGAAAACGAAAGCTTGGCTCTATATAAGTCAGCTTTTTGTAGGTCAGCTTTTTGCAGGTCACAACTTTGGAGTAAAGCTTCCCGAAGCGTGGCTTCTTGAAGGTTAGCTTGCTGAAAATTGGCAAATTGAAGTTTTGCTTGCTGGAGGTTCGCCATTTGCAAGTCGGCAAACTGTAAATGTCCTTGCTCTAAAGTTGCCCCTTGAAAATTCGCATCTTTCAATACAGCGCTGCGAAAGTCTGCCATCCGAATCACAGCGTTGCTAAAGTCAGCGTTCCGAAGGTTTTGACCGCGAAATAGTTGACCGTGAACATTTTGACCGGAGAAGTCTTGTGCAGCCATAACAAGGTAAAAAAATTACATACCTTGAGATTTTGATATATTGTCCATATAAAGTCTCGCTCCTCCTTATACATTTAACATCCAATTCTGTATAATGTTCATACTCGCAAATTATAGTGCCAAGGAAAAAGCGAACTCCTTTCTAAAGAAGTTCGCTCCGATGCTGAGGGAAAACTGTTATTTCACGCTTGGCGCCACAACTTGAGCGTGAATCGTCTATTGACTAAATTTAAGTAATTTTAGTTGTTTATTATACATTAAACTTGGATATTATCCCAGTATTTACTGAAGCCGTTAATTTGGCTCACGTCAAGCAGCAAACGCTTAATACTTACATCTTGACTAAAACTCTGCAAGCTTTTATACTTGTCCTTCATCAAAAAAATATAATTTTACAATCTTTATAATCATAATAAAAAGAAAATTCGTGTATCAAAAAATACTATAGATATTGAATTTAGGGCGTGAAGATTCAGGCTAAAATTATAGATACTTACGTATAGAAGTAAGTTATAATTGATAATTCATAATTTCTTTATAATCGATTCAGTAGATTTTCTGATTGTAAACGAATCATGAATTATAAAGTTTATGTAATCAGTTTTATACTTAGGAGCGTGTGGAATGACTATGAGCGGAACATTGATGGTAGATATAGTAGTTATAATTAATATTACTTTATCAATAATGTTACTTTATGTAGCTTGGCGAGTTTGGCTGTTAAAACGGTCATTTACCAGACTTAGCAATAGTTTTAACGTTGCTACAGGTAATACTCAGGTACTTCTCTCAACTTTACCTAACTTTCTTTACATCAGGCAGACGACGATTAAAAACTTGCGCTCTAAAAACCAAGCGTTAGAATCAAAGTTTCAAAAATCTACTCAAATTTTGAGTTTACTCGTTATCGCTTCCAGATTCTGGAAAAATAAGAGTTCCATCTCCGCTAAAAAAACAAGCAAATTTAAATAACTGTATAATTATATAAATATTTTGCTAAGTTCCATTTAAAAGCAGATGCGTCAAAAACTTATAGTGTATAAGTATAAATGCAGTGGCACCTAGACCAGGAGTTAAACTAAAAGAAATGAACTGTTGTAGTTGAACGATAATATATCGCTACAATTTTTTACTTTT
>NZ_JBXXZH010000424.1:0-4931 GCF_059640475.1 Calothrix sp. CBUCES-K 9914 | reverse complement strand
TTCCCTTTTACCTAAGTCATACACCTTTAGTTTCTAAGGGTTCCTACTTAGAACGAGTCGCACTTCCTTACATTTTCGGTTCACCTCTGTCCGGTTAATCACAGCATTATCCGCAAGCGGATTACTGATCGAAAACCATTCTCAATAAATGGCAATTAACTAATTAGTAAGTGAATTGTCTCCCCTCTACACATGGGGACAGGACGCTTCGCATGTAGCGAATGCTTGACTCATCCCCTTACAAGAACAAGATTTTTGGAATTATCGCGCCTCTTGAATTTCATTCCAATATTTCTAGCGGCGTTTAAACCTGAATGAATTACTTTACCAGATGCAGTTATTGCGTAATTACCAGGATGATACCCTTCTTTCTCCATACTGTATTCCCAGTTTTCGCGACTATAACTAGCGTACTGCATCCCAAGTTCGCTATCTGTTCTAAAGACTGGCTCGCCCGTAAAAGCGAGCGATAAACCCGCAGCGTATTTTCTACGAAATCGCCTTGACGAACGAGCTTAGATTTCAATGTTTTGGTTTCGATGCGGAACCCTTTTTTCTTCTTTAATGCCATTACGCAAGTTCGACTCCCAAAGTTTCTTCTTTGAGCTTGATAGTAGTTAATTACTAATGAAATATCTTCTGTTGACAATTGCAAGCCTGCTTGTGACAGTTTCTGTACTGTCCCATGATTTAGTCATTGGACATGTCTATTTTCTGGGGATATTGTCCAATAAATACCAAATAATCTTTATTAGATATCACGTCGGTGCGTGACGCTACAAGTATTATAATGTTAGTTTAAATTTTTTCGTAGCGTCACACACCCTACAGTGACCGCATGTCAATTAAAAACTGAGATAGATATGCACCTCCACCATGTCCAATGGCAATAGTTTTACCATCTGGACTAAAGCGAACGCTGCTAGGATATAAACCGTCAATATTCTGGTTTTTTGCAGCAGGTACAAGTGTTCGTGTTGCTCCATCTGCTAAATTTATAAGGAATACTGATGCATCTAAAGAAGTAGTTGCTAAAGTTTTCCCGTCTGGACTCATGGCAATTGCTTTAATTCCTGCTTCTGATGGCGCCTTAATACTATTTATTAATTCACCATTTGCGTTCCAAAGTTTAATTACTGTTTCGCTACCACTAACTATAGTCTTTCCATCTGGGGTGAAGCGAACAAAATTAACAGGGTCATTATTTGTTTTGGTACTACGAATTAATTTTCCAGAAGTTAAATCCCATATTTTGATAGTCGTATCGGTATTTGGGTCAACTGCACCTCCTCCACTAACAAGGGTTTTACCATCAGGACTAATCGCGACTGCACGCACCCAGGCGCCATGTCCTGTTAACGTATTTCTTAATTGACCAGTCTTTAAATTCCACAGCTTAATAGTCTTGTCGTAACTCCCGCTTGCAAGAGTTTGACCGTCAGGACTTATACTTAAAGAAGTGATACCTAATGTATGACCTGCTAAGGTATAAATAACTTTGCCAGTTTCTAAGTTTGTAACGCGAATTGTTTTATCGCCATCGGGTTTACTAGAACCACCCCCGCTTACTAAAGTTAATCCATCACTTGTAATAGCTACAGCGTTCACACCTTCTTTATGACCAGGTAAAGACCTTTTGAGCTTGCGCTTCGACAAGTCCCATACCTGAACTGTTTCGTCAAAGCTACCGCTGACTAAAGTCTTTCCATCGTTTGTAAAAGCTAAGTCCGAGACATCCCATATATGTACTCGCAAGCTGTATGAACTATCATTTCCTGTTTTTGATATCAAAAGTGGTATTGTCGCCCTAGATATGGATGGCGCCAATAAAGTCCCTGTAACAAGGCTTAATGAAGTGATTGCTGCAAATTGAAGCAATTTTTTTTGATTCATAGTTCAAGCACCTACTAAAAAACCTGATAGAAACTGGTAATAACTTATAAAATCATTACCTTCACCAGTTACGGAGCCACGGTGAATGCCCCTATATTCGTAACCAATGTTTGTTCTCGTTCAAGTGGGGCTTGAGCTTCAGTAGGTTTTGCCTTTCCCTTTCTTTTACCCTCAGACTTATTGCTACCACCCGACTTTCGCCTTTTATGGGTCGTTTTCTGAGATTCAAGTACTAAGGAATCTAATAAGAACCGAAGCACGGTATCGAGTTCAAACATTTGCGGTCTACGGATACAGAATTTTTTCAGCCAAGCCGATATTTTTCTCCATCCTCCCGCAAATCCTCCATCCTTTGAATCCTCCGGTTTAAAGAATGAAGAAAGAGTTTTTAACCATTTCTGGGGGATATACTCTTTAAACCCCAAAGCTCTTCTAGCTATTACCATTGCAGCAGAAGTCGCACTATTCAATGCATATTTTTGCATATACTTTACCATACCTATGACACTAGTCATAAACGGTGATTTGAATAATACTCCTATTCCATACTTTTCTGCTCTAACAACAAGATAAGAACGAAATTTATCATAAATAAATCCTGACAATATTCGGTTATATTCCTTGCTGCCACTATGCCGTAATTGATTCTTCTTAGTTGAAAAATCAAGATTTTCACAAGCAATTGGGCATTGATAAATTTCTGCTAGTTTAACAATTTCACATACAATATCACGAAGTTTAGCCTGTTTCTGTCCAGTTGTTCCTGTTGGAATGGGGAAACTGATGGCATTACGACATCTATCGGGATTGCCATCACGTTTTATATAAATTACATCAATAGTTTCTGCATTTAAATCAATACCAATACAACCATTATTTATGCTAGAAACAGTCGGAACATCTTGAACATAAGTCGTTAAATGTATATACCACTGGTCGTTTTTATGTTCACGTCTAAAGCATTGAACTGTAACTGGCTTTCCAGCTTCTAATGCGTAAAGTAAATTATGTTTACGCTCTGACGATACCTCAAACTCAAGACTGACTGTATCCCCATATTTCTCACGCAAAAATCTTGGAACAGTAAAAGCAACACTAAATATATCGTCCTGAATATAAAATATTTTGGCAACAGGATTATTACCTGTAACTGAACCTTTACCTACACTGTAAAAATTTCCACCACGCTTTTTCTCCCAATCTATACGCCATTGGGCATGAGATGAGTAACCATTCTCTTCTAAATAATATTGAGCATTGAATAATTTAGAAATACCGAAACATACATGTAATCTTTTCGCGTTTTCTAATTCTTGTTTTTCTACTTGTTTGCGTTCAAGTCTATTAACTTTTGATTCTAATCCCATTAATCGTCTTGCAAATCCTTTCATATTTTTACGTGTCGGATTTGCTAACTGTTGTTCCATTAATTCAATTGTTGAGGCAACATATTTCCAACCTGCCACTAGGTCATCATTTAATGCCTTGATTCTTAAATCGCTCGCTGTTTTTAGTTGGTCAAATGTTCCCCTTGCATCACTTGCCACTGAGTCAGCCCATGCCCAATCAATATCAAACTTTCCTTGAAAAGCTTTTTCAATATCATCCTCTGATTGCCCACTCTGTAACGCATTTAATGCTGTACGCAGCAAAGACTGATATTTATCACCCCACTCTGACAGAAATGAGTGATAAGGCAATTTCGTTTCAACCCCAATTCGTAATTGTGGTGTACGTGTGCCGTCAGGATTTTTTGATTTTGAATAAGAGCGATGCGTTAGCTCATTCAATAATGATTTTGCCATATGATAACTGCTCGACCTACAGTTGTTTCTTTAATCTTTATATTAACAGATAATTTGTTTTTTTCAAAAATATTTAAACTTGTAACATTTATTAATTATCTCAATTCTTTGACTTTCAATACATTTTTGCTTTTCAAATAAAATAAATATAAAAAATTATAATTTACTGACATAAACGGGTTTAATTGTTATATTTATCACATGCAATTATCAAAGCACAGGTTTGAAATATGTAATAAGTATAATAAAGCACACTGAAAATCTTAATAGTTTTTACCAGGTTTTACCAATATGAACACGAGCAGTAGTCCAAGCAGTAGTTCAAGCAGTTGTACTATTGGATTAAAGTTATCTGTTTATTGGTGAAAACGATAGAATAACCTTCTTTCTGGTAAATATCAGAATACATCTGTAGAGAGAAAAATCAAATTGTCTGTAGAATTTATTAATAGTTAACAGTTGATGATTGATAATTGGCTATCGATATTACGACAAAACCGCGCGTTCGCTGTAATTAGGGCGCCCAAACTAGAGACTGGACGGCAAATCGCACGTGCGGTTGCAGCATCGGGGATGAAATTAATTGAGATTACTTGGAACAGCGACGCAGCACCAGATTTAATCAATAAGCTGCGTTGCGAATTACCAAACTGTATTATTGGTACAGGAACAGTACTAAGTGTACAAGATTTGCATGATGCTATCGCTTGTGGTGTGGAATATATCTTTACCCCACACGTTGACTCCGAACTTATTCATATTGCGCGCGACCAAAATATACCAATTATTCCAGGTGCCCTAACTCCTACAGAAATTGTCACAGCTTGGAAAAGTGGCGCCGACTCAGTTAAGGTATATCCCGTCCAATCACTTGGTGGCACAAGTTACATCAAAAGTTTACAAGGCCCCCTCGGACATATACCCCTTATCCCCACAGGAGGTGTGACTCTAGAAAATGCCTCACAATTTTTAAGCGCCGGCGCCATCGCAGTTGGTTTAAGCGGAGAACTATTTCCAAAAACACTCCTACAAACCAACAATTGGGAACTCATCACTCAAAAATGTCAAATGCTTCTCCAGAATATAATCAGTGCTGAGTGCTGAGTGCTGAGTACTGAGTGCTGAGTACTGAGTGCTGAGTGCTGAGTGCTGAGTGCTGAGTGCTGAGTACTGAGTGCTGAGTGCTGAGTGCTGAGTGCTGAGTGCTGAGTGCTGAGTGCTGAGTGCTGAGTT
>NZ_JBXXZH010000423.1:0-4996 GCF_059640475.1 Calothrix sp. CBUCES-K 9914 | reverse complement strand
TGTTAAGCATACCGCCAGCGTTCATCCTGAGCCAGGATCAAACTCTCCGTTTTGGATTTCACACTACAGAGACGCGATTAATCACGTCTCTACATGTTTGTTTGTTGACTCTATATGAAAATTCCTGTATATTGGAACCCCCATCTGTCTTGCCTGAGCAAGACTTTTCTTGCATTGTTTTGACGAGGATTGACTTGTTACTTGGCTTTCAAACTATTATTTTTTCTCGGTTCGGTTGTTTGCGGCTTCTTTCTCGCCGCCGACCTATTTAATGTAACGATTCCACAAAAGAATGTCAAGCGTTTTTGAAAAAAAAATTGAAAATTATTTTAGTTGCCCACTCAAACAAGCAAAACCCTTTCACACCAGGAGTTTCTGCAACCAACAAGCATCTACATATTATAGATATAGATATCCATTTTTGAAAGTGCCTTTATGTGACTGCGGTGCCGAGCATAGCAAGTTCTACTTTTGGCGGTGGGTGACGCTACTAGATTCTTATTTTTAACTGAGATTGTTGGTAGCGTCACCCACCCTACAATCTACCTGTGAATACTCTTTCGGCGGGGCCTGTCATGTAAACTCGTTGGTCGATGTTTGACCATTCAATTTCTAATAGTCCACCTGGAAGTTCCACGGTAGCTATTCGGTCACATTTTCCTGTTAGTACACCTGCTACTAATGATGCACAGGCACCTGTCCCACAAGCTAATGTAGTACCTGCCCCGCGTTCCCATACTCGCATTTTTACATAGTCACGGCGCACTATTTCGATAAATTCGGTGTTGGTTCGTTGTGGGAAAGCTAAATGATGTTCAAATAATCGACCAATTTCTTCAAGCTTAATTGCTGCTACATCCTCAATAAATGTTATGCAGTGCGGGTTCCCCATGCTAACACACGTAACTTCCCATTTTTCCCCATTAACGTCTATGGGGTGTTGAACAACTTTTTGGTCGGGAGGACATAATGTAGTAGGAATTTCTCCCGCAAGTAAGCGAGGTGTACCCATATCAACTTTAACTTGACCGTCAGGCATTAATTGAGGTGTAATTGTACCAGCTAGTGTATGAATGAGATATTTGTCCCTTTGACGTGATGTACCCTCTAAATCAGCTAAAAATGCTGCCATACACCGAATACCATTACCACACATTTCTGGCTCCGACCCATCAGAATTAAATATTCGCATTGTGTAGTCAGTACCATCCTGACCTGGCATAGCAAAAATTACACCATCAGCGCCGATGCCAAAATGACGGTCGCATAATTGAATAGCTTGGTCTGGAGTGATTGCTGGGGTTAACGTTGAACGATTATCGACTAGAATAAAGTCGTTACCCAAACCGTGATACTTAGTAAATTCTATTGCCATTTACCCTCTTGATGAATTATCAAGGAATGAAAGTTTATTACTTTATCTTTACTCAAAATGCTTACAGAATTCGATACCTCTTTACCAAGTGTTCGTCAAGTCCAAAACCTGATTAAGGAAACCACGCAAGTCGAGTTAAAGCTGTCAACAGGAGATTCTATCAGTGGCAAAATACTCTGGCAAGACTTGCAGTGTATCTTAGTTCAAGATAATGACGGTCAAAAAATTACCATTTGGAAACAGGCACTTGCTTATATGAAACCTTTAGCTTAAGAAAAAGTATGCTATAATCCCGACTTTTTCAAGAAGTCGGGAATCTGACTCAAACTACTAATATTCTTTCAATTTTTCAGTTTCACCTGCTTTAACGAGGGGGATAGCTAAAGGTATTGTTATATTGGACGGCGCCAGTAATTCTTCGAGTTGCTGTAGTGCAGTTAAACTACCGCATAGTAATAACTGGTCGCGCGCTTGTAGTTCTGTATTTGCTTCAGGAAGACGAATAAATCGACCATCGCGACGCATTGCTTGTATTTGCACCTCAAAGGTAGGTTGAAACTCTATTTTTTCAAGTGTTTTACCAACAAATTCACAATCACTGCTAACAAATATCCATTGACACGCGCTGCTTAAATTAGGAATTGCTGCTTGTCCTTTAGCAAATTCGTCTAAAGCTGCAAATTCGCTATCCTGACCGACCAGTAATAATTTATCGCCTTCCTCTAATTTTGTTTTACCATCAGGATAATCAATTTCTTTACCACCCGTGCGCTTGATAGCCATTAAACTAACTCCCGTTAGGTAACGCATATCTGCTTGTTCCAGCGTCATACCTACCAAAGGAGAACTTGAAGGAAGTTGATACCAACGACGATTTAAATCTTGTGTCGCTTCCCTTAAACTTCGTCTTGACTCTGACTCAGTTTCCTCTGGACGTAAATCTAAATAATGATGATCACGAATTTCTTTCATTTCGCGCTGGATGAGAACTGGTGATAATCCTAAATCTGTGAATAAATGTGTCGCCATTTGCAAACTGGCTTCAAATTCAGGCTGTACAACCTCACGCGCGCCCAATTGGTAAAATACCTCAATATTTTTGTTATTGTCAGCGCGTACAACTATATCTAATTCTGGTGATAATTCTAATGCCCGTTTTAAGGATAACCTGCTGCTCATTGGGTCGGGAAGCGCAATTGCCATTCCCTTCGCAGAATTCACACCTGCTGTTTCTAATACGTGCAAACTTGCACAATTGCCGTATACATACGAAATCTTAGCATCACGCAATTGCTGAATTCTACTTTCCGACTGGTCTATTACAACTAATGGAAAATCATGCATTTGTAACAACTTGACCAAATTCTTACCTACACGACCATAACCACAAACAACTACATGGTCTTTATAAGGTAAATCTTCCGAAACTTCGATTGGAACACCTTCACCACTAATATATGGCTTTAACCAAGGTATCGACTCTATCCAATCAAACACAATTGGCGCTAACCGCAACAAAAACGGCGTAATAATTAGCGTGACTGCCGTTGTCCCCAAAGTCAATAAGTAAATACGACGTGATACTAACCCTAAAGCTTGCCCCTTACTGGCAAGTACAAAAGAAAATTCCCCAATTTGCGCCAGCCCAATACCCGCTATAATTGCTGTCTTCAGAGGATAATGAAACAGCTTGACGATTGGTGTGACAATTAAAAACTTACCAACCAATACTAAAGCTACTAGCCATAATATCAATTCCAGGTTGTTCCATAAAAATAGCGGGTCGATTAACATCCCGATAGAGACAAAAAACAAACTAGCAAAAATATCTCGCAAAGGTTCGACGTATGTTAACGTTTGGTCTGCATACTCAACTTCCGATATCATTAAACCCGCAACAAAGGCGCCCATTTCAATCGAAAGTCCAAGATATTCGGTTAATAGGGCAATACCCAAACACAGCGCGACTACACCCAATAAAAATAATTCCTTGCTCTCGGTACGCGCGAGCAACCTTAACAGCCGTGGTATTAACCATTTTCCAACAGCAACGGCGCCTGCTGCAAACAAACCGATTTTAAGGAGCGCCATTAATATAGCTATTCCAATTAATTCGGGTGGTTTATCAAGAGCAGGTAATACCGCTAACATTAAACCTAACGCCAAATCTTGGACAACCAATATACCCAAAAGAACTTGTCCGTGGGGTGTCTCTGTCTCATTGCGTTCCATTAAACACTTAAGGACAACCGCTGTTGAAGACAAAGAGAGTATAGAACCCAAAAATACGCCCTTCGCCGGCAAAGTTCCCCAGGCGCCAGAAATTCCACACACTAAAACTGTAACTGCTATCGTTAAAAGTATCTGAGCAGCACCTCCCCCAAGTGCAATACCTTGCACCTTCTTAAGTTCTGCCAGGGAAAATTCAACTCCCAGCGCGAACAACAAAAACGCCACACCGAACTGTGCCAGTGTTTCGACTTGAATTAATTCTTTAATTAGCCCCAGCCCAGTGGGTCCTACAACCATCCCACCAATAAGGTATCCCAGCAATACAGGTTGTCGCAACAATGCAGCAAATAAACCACCACATGCCGCAACGGCGAGAACTGAAACCAAATCAATTATTAATCTGAAATCTTCTTGCACAGTTTTTAAAGAATTATGAAGACTATTAGTTTCAGCATACAAACTTTTAGATATCTATGGGAAACTTAAATCTAATCTTTAATTCGTGTTCGTACTGCTAGCACCCAACGTTTTACTAGTAATTTAAGATACAGTCACAAAAGTAGCTATATCACATAAAGCTTTCCAAGTTTGGTTCCCAATAATACCATCGACCGTCAAACGACGGCTGCGCTGTACATTCTTAATCGCAGTTTCTGTATTTACACCAAAATTACCATCAACGGCGCCACCATACAAACCATTATCTTTGAGTACTTCTTGCACCATTGCCACAAGTTCATTATTGGCACCGCGACGTAGTACTGGTTTACCTACGGGAGCTTTAGCGTATAGTGACTTCCAAAGCATTTCATCAGCAACACCAGTTTGCTTGAGAAAAAATTGATATTGTGCTGTTTCAACTGCGTGTTCCGTTTCCGAATCAAATATACTATTGATAGGAAAACGGTCTGGACCGGGAAGTCTGGGCATTAACAACCGCTGTAACTCCTCTACTTTGGCGCCTTCGCAACCGAGTTGTAGTGTAGGATATGAATCAGTTTGTGCTGGCATAGTATTTACCTCTGTGGACTACATAATTACTACACCACTGTTTTTTGACATCGTTCCGGAAGTTTAGGTAATATTTTTGCCCTAGTAAGTGAGGTATAGCCCCACCTACGATACAAAACTTTATGACGCAATTTATCGCGCTGTTAATTTCCCTTATAGTTGAAATTCCAATTATTGTATTGTCGCTACGTACATTATCTAATATCAATCTCCATTGGATAGTTATATTGGCATGTGGCGCCACAATGTTGACACATCCTATAGCTTGGGAAAGTAATCAGTTATTAATTCCTTATACTTCTTTCCCACTTAGGTCAAGTATTATTGAAAGCTTTGTTCTATTAGCTGAAGCTATTATATATTGTGTGGTTCTCAAGT
>NZ_JBXXZH010000422.1:0-5072 GCF_059640475.1 Calothrix sp. CBUCES-K 9914 | reverse complement strand
GCAGGGCTGATTCGTTCCCTAAAAATCTTGAAAAATCAAGGGTTTCGCGCAAATCTTTATTGGTAATTTTGCTACCAAGGCGCCGATAAAATAAACAATCACACTTATATTTATGTGCTTAAAAGTCTATTTCATTGCTACCCATACTTATGATTTTTATAGCTAAGCATCTTGACAAATCCGATTTGAGAGGGAATGAAACAGCCCTGCTTGATAAGGGGGGCTTGAGTAGCAGGTGAATCGAAAACCGGGATAAGCTTGGAAGTCTTAATAGATGAGGATTCTATCCAGAGCGAATGTCATTGACGCTTTCTTATCATCGAGTCACTACTCAACGAGAAAATAAGGGTTTCAGCTTCACTCACAGGCTTATATTACTCATGTAATATCCCTTAACTCGGTTTTCTGCGCGAATGCTACTTATACCCCTTTTAGCTATACTCCTGTATACTACAAACAGAGTTTTGATACTACTTGCCCCTGGTGTCAGCTACGCTATATCTACGCCCCGTTAGGGTGCGTTGAACAGCATTTTTAGGCGCACAAACGCACCCTAACTCACTAAAACAACGTAATATCAGGATTTTGAATCATAACCGTTCGTACTGATAAGAGGCGCCTCTAAGAGCGTTAGGGTGCGTTCGACACCATTTTTGCGATTTCAGCGCACCCTAACTAAACGTAATTATTTGGTTAAATGCTTGAGATAGTAGCTTCGGTACTTACCTTCATGTCGGAAACAATGCATTACCAGAGGATACACTTCGCAAGATTGAAAAAGTACTCGGTGTTAATTTTGAAGTTAACTTTGATACTTCAGAATGATTTTTATGCTTGTGAGGCGCCTGTAAATCTAAAAATGACAACAGTTTGTTGTCAAAAATAATCCTTGTGACGGCGCCACGAACACTCCCATCATTATGTTCGTAGTATTTTAGGTGCCACAATTAATTAAAATAATGGCTCAAGGCAATTACGATTAAACTTAACTTCTTGCAATATGATCAAAATCGCACTAATTACAGGCGCCAGTCGAGGTCTTGGTAAAGACATGGCTTTGCGTCTAGCTCAAACCAAATGTGACATTATAATTACTTACCAATCAAAACTGGAAGAAGCCAATAAGGTAGTGTCTCAAATCAGGGAAATGGGACAGAGAGCTACGGCTTTAAAGCTTGATGTAGGAGAAATCAAGAGTTTTGATGATTTTGTATCTGAGTTGCAAACCGCATTATTACAAGAGTTTGAAACAAACAAGCTTGATTTTTTGATTAACAATGCTGGCATAGGCGCCACGATTCCAATTGCTCAGGTAACAGAAGAGGATTTTGATAAGCTCGTAAACATTCACTTCAAGGGAGTATACTTTTTAACCCAGAAATTGTTACCACACTTGAATGATGGGGGGAGAATTATCAACATTTCTAGTGGGACAACACGTTTTGCTAATCCTGGCTACTCGGTTTATGCTTCTGCTAAAAGTGCTATTGAGACTTTTACCCGTTATCTAGCAAAGGAAGTCGGAGTAAGAGGGATTACCGCGAATGTACTGGCGCCTGGTGCCATTGAAACCGACTTTAACAACGCCACTGTCCGTTCTAATCCCCAAATTAAAGGTATGATAGCCTCTAATACTGCTTTAGGACGAGTGGGACAAGCCGAAGATATTGGTGGAATAGTAGCTTTTTTGTGTTCATCTGATGCTCAATGGATTAATGGTCAAAGAATTGAAGCTAGCGGTGGAGTATTTCTTTAAGTACTTAGGGAGTGCATTGCTTTCAGGCACCATTACAAGTACAAAAGTACGCATGTAGGCTTAACGTAAAATCAGTCTATTTAGTACGTGTATATGTATTTTTAGGGGAATGGCGCCATGAATAGCGAGTGGCTGTTTTTTATAAATGTGGGAGTTATCGGCGCCATTAAATATGCTCCTGTGATAACTAGTCCAATTGTGATGCTAGATGCAAACTAACACAGGATTGTCAAGATGTTGCCGTCAAAATCCACCTACTTTGCACAATCTTCATATTAACTTCATAAATGAGCGCTTAAATGTGAGTTGATTGCAAAGCAAGCGGATGCAGTAAATCAAACTAAGTATTAAGGAAATAGGAATGGTGAAAATAAAAAGCCGGCGCCTGTAACTTTATAAATACAACACGTTTAGTTTTGAAATATTATCTGGCGCCTGTATTCATGAAAATCACAGGATACTCCTTTAGCCGAGAGATGACCTGTTGCATGGCTGTACTTATGCAACATCACTTCAACAGGCGCCTGTAATATTAAGATATGCGTTTCAGGCACCTTTCCCCAGATTTTTTATAACTGCATAAATACCTATGATTCACACCTATATTCTAATGAGGCAAATTTATAGCCGGAAGTAAATATTTTATACTGGATGGATGGAACTGTGATAAATAACAGAAAACTTGATTCTAATGAGCAAAGCATGGAAATATTGAATCGTTGTGCAGGTTCTTTTAATGTACTAACGGTTAGCCGCATTAAAGGAGATTTAAGTGAAGAAATATTAAGTATTGCTCTTAACTTAGTTCAAAAACGCCACCCTCGCCTTAAATCTCGTATTACTGGCACATCAGATAATCTTTGCTTTGCCGATGGAACTGAAAAAATTCCTTTACGTGTAGTTGAGCAACAGCACAGCGAGCAGTACTTGGAAGTTATTGTGGAAGAACTTAATAAGCCAATTGAGAGTGAGAAAGGTTTAGCGCGCGTAGTATTAATTAATTCATTTGAAAACAAAAATTATTTGATAACAATAATACATCATGCTATATGCGATGCATTATCAACTGTTCAATTACACTCAGAAATATTAACTTATTCTAACAAAATAGCTGCTGGGCAAATAGAAGATAATATTCAAGAGTTACCTCCACTTCCTAATATTCAAAAGTTGTTCCCAAAATATATGCAGGGTAACTTAGGACTAATAAAAACTATTTTATCTTTAGTGAAGTCCAAGTTTAAGCGTTTAGATAATCGCCCTCAAACTATGAGTTTTGAAGAATGTGTGCCTATTGAATCTCGTTCTACTGGCATGGTTCATAGAAAGTTAAATAAAGATACTACTACACAATTGATAACTGCCTGCCGAAATGAAAAGACAACTGTACAAGGTGCCTTATGTGCAGCGTTACTATTTGCAGCAGCAAGAATAATTCGAGATGGAAATCAAGATAATCTACTTTTAAGTTGCCACTCATCTGTCGATTTGCGAAGGCGCCTTGAACCACAAATAAATCGTGAAAACTTAGGCGTATTGGCTTTGGGTTTCACCTCACTTCACAACATAGATATAAATACGCATTTTTGGGATTTAGCGCGCGACGTTAAACGCCAACTCGAAGTCGGTTTAAAAAGTGAAGATATTTTCACTAATGCCTTAATATCTAGAAAAATGTATGAATCTCTTCTATCTCGCCCATATGAAGCGCCTGTAACTGTAGCTGTTACTAATATTGGTCGAGTAGACATAGAAAACGATTATGGTTTATTTAAACTTGAAGAAATCAGCTTTATTTCATCACAAGCAGTTTTTGGGGGTGTTTTGGGCGCCGCTGTTACAACATTCCAAGAAACAATGATTTTAAACTTTTACTTTTCTAAACCTTCTATTAGTCTTCGTAGAAGCGAGATACTAGCAAACGATATGATATATGTTCTTACCGACGCTTGTAACAAGGAAAACATAAGTATATCGGAATTTTAAGTACTTATGTTCGCAATGTTTTAGGCGCCACTAGTCAATTAGAGTAACAATATTCGTAGCTTTAGTATATTGCCGGAAAATAGTGCCAATTACGTGTATTATTTTATAGCCCACTTTAATATTTATATTGATACCACAAATTTAAGTACACACATTTTACTCAAAAAGTCAAAGAAGAGCGATTAATGATGTTGAACTAGAATACCTAGAACATGAAAAAAATCTGTTTATTTGTACTTATTATTTCTTTCTTAGCTCAAGAGTCTGCAACTGCCAGAACAATACGAATGAGAGAGAAAACAAGCGATGGAGCTACTTTGTCTGTTGACACTACCAGCGAACCTGTTAGTCAAAATGGCTGGACAGTATTTAAATATGGAATAGAAAAGAATAATTCATTCAAGGAAAATATTGGAGTTACACCATATTGCCGTAAAGGAAAGGCTCAGAGAAATGAGAGTGTTAGTAAATTAAAGTTACCCGTTCCTAAATGGGCAAATGCTCAAGAAATCGAAAAGGTTAGGCAAATATCTAATATTTCTAATTTGAGTAAGTTGATTACAGAACCTGGATGGTTAGTAAATTTAGACGGTCAGGTGACTCTAATTGCAGCAAATTCACCAGGAAGCGTCTCATTACTAGGTAGTGTTTGTGCAGTTGCGAACGAAATATCTAAGTCGAACAACACTTCAAATTATATCGCAGAAGGTATTTATTGGGTAGGACATACAGGTCAGGGTTTAGAAATTAAGGGGAAAAAATATCGATATTATGATGAAGGAGGTTATCAAAGATGGAAACCTATGTCTGACTTGAAATCTATTAAAAATGGTGTTATATATGATGGAAATACTTATTGGTGTTTATCCACACTTAAACCAGAAAATCAAATAGCTGTATGCACTGCAAATGGGTGGAAGACAAGTTAGATTACCACAATCTATAACAATATTGCACTTGTCCTGTTACGGCGTCTACTGTTGTACTATAAAAACCTCAAGAGCCTCTTCATCACCAGGTTTTAAAGTCTCAATAGTGGGCATTTGTAATGTTTAATAAGTGCGTTAATGCTTTAGAAGGTTAATCTTGATTGTACACATTGATTCACGCTTGGAGGATTTAATGCGCTTTATTTTTTTCACTTTATGTATTCTCGCAATCTTTACTCAAAGTGGGCACACTGCTCAGTCCACGCCTATACCAGCATTAATTATGACTAGCCCCGATTCAGGAACCGCGAACTACCAAGATAAATGCAGTAACGGCACCAACATTGACAAACAAAATCGCGATAACTTTCTTAAACTTATGCTTGCTGATAAAAGGTCAA
>NZ_JBXXZH010000421.1:0-5076 GCF_059640475.1 Calothrix sp. CBUCES-K 9914 | reverse complement strand
CAGCACTCAGCACTCAGCACTCAGCACTCAGCACTCAGCACTCAGCACTCAGCACTCAGCACTTTCTACTACTCTTCTGACTGTCCGTCTCTTCTGCCTAATTCGTATACTCCGCATCCCATACACGCTAGTATTCCAGTACTGATGCCCCAACTTCCTCCTAAGCCAAGGTCGAGAAGCCAGTTTGTGATGGCGCCAAAAATGAGGAACGGTACAATGCTAAACACCGAAGCGTAAAATGCGTTTTGTGATTCTCTGGCTTTGCGGGTTTTCTCAAATTCTTCTTTACTGGTATAAAGGAAACCCTCGGCGAAGTTAAACCAGCGGTCGAGTAAATCTGTAACTTTGTCTCTGAGTTTGGAGAAAGCTAGATATAGTGCTAATGACCACAGACTGGCGCCTGCAATGGCAACTGTATTTATTTCAAAGCTAAAGGGTAATATTTCAAGCATGATTCGAGAATGGGCGGCAAGGATAACGAGCGTTTATTGGAAGTTTAAAATTAAAATTAACATTTTTTGCCGGATTGGCAACATTCAAGTTTGTACTGCGTTTAAACTGATTGCTATTGATCTTTTTAATACTATAGATATTGTATTTTTTAGCTGTTAAGCTTGATATGACATCAATTACCTGATTTTAATCATTTGTATAAATAATACATGTTAGAATTTGTAAGCAGTGTTAATACTGAGATATTTCGACTAAAACCTATTGCCTTAAGGAAGCTTCGGATGAGTAAGCGGCGACACAAATCCCTAAAAACTGGAGTTATCTTATTTACATTGGGATTGAGTCTGGCACTTTCAGTCATTCTATTTCCTAAGCAAGAAGCTTTAGCTACTGCTAATTCTGTTTGGCAAGCAGCTTCATTTCCAGTAGAAAATTTTCAAGCTTATACATCCCCTTTTGGCTACCGTCCTTCCGCTACAGGTGGTAACGGTTGGGAATTTCACAGTGGTTTGGATATTGCGGCACCACGAGGTAGCTATATTCGTAACTGGTGGACGGGTACTGTTGTAAAGGTAGAAGACGGTGGTGCTTGTGGAACCTATATTGTTATTCAATCTGGACAATGGCAGCACACCTACTGTCACATGGAAGGTAATGTTGAAACTGCCAACGGTGTACGTTATTTGGTTGACCGCGCGGGTGGTATTCAACTTGCAGCTGGTATGCAAGTCCCCGCAGGAGTTCGAATTGGTCGTGTCGGGATGAGTGGACGCACTACTGGACCCCACTTGCACTGGGGATTAAAGTTTAATGGTAATTATGTTGACCCTGCATTTGTACTACGGGCAATGTTCTCGCAACAGCAACCAGTTGGAAGACAAGCAAGACAAGGTTCATCCCTAATTAACCTTACTCAAACACGAATAAAAATTCAAGAGTCTAAATTTATTCGGGATTCTGGATATTGATTATGTAGAGACGTTACACGTAACGTCTCTACTACTTAATAGATTGGTTATCAATATATTCGCGCCAACGTCGGATATAACCGTTCTCAAAATCAACTACTATAACATCTTCAGCAGCCTCCTGCTTTTTCGTCTTGTTGTCAGTTTCTTCCCAGTACCATTCCACAGCAGCGGAATCCTTACCTATAAAAATCCGACGAATCTCAATGTTTACTTTTAAATTTTTGGCTGTAAATTCGGTAAAAGCGTCATGAATTGCTTCCTTTCCTTGCCATCGCTGACCAGGAACAATAAGTTCACCATCCGCAGTAAATAAAGATGCAAATCCAAATGCATCGCCGTATATCCAAGCTTCTTTAGCTTTAATAATTATTGATTTTATTTGCTCTGGCTCTAACATTTACAAATCAAATAGTATGTCAAAACGGACATAGGCTTCAGCCTCAACGACCTTAGCCTTGTCAGTATTTATTAAGGTTATTTTACGACAGCTTGCACGTTCTTTACCTCAGACCGCTCTGACGAAGGGTTTCGCCTTCCCTCGGTAAAGATTAAATGGAGGAAGCGATAGAAACTCCATAAACTTTTACTGCCTTTTCTTCACACCATCTATATCTCTGACATCGCTCTCCTTCGAGATATAGCACTGGGTCACAGCGGCACAACACCCATACAGTGCGTTTTGGTCATCACATTTACAAATATATCAATGCTTTTGATAAATATTATCTCTCCATAGTCATAATCATGTCGTAATCATATCTATTTCTAAACAGGTAATCTGAATCAATTAAAATTCATACTATTGTTAGAAGTTCTCTTACAAGGTATAAATTTCCCTTGGTGTATAAAGTGCCAATCTAGGATTCCTTCATGCGCTCTGCGTGCTGCAAACGATTGAACTCTTTCTGCTCTAAAGTCAGTATTGCGTAGTCAATAGGAGAACGCATGTCCCACTGAAGCTGTGCTAGCAATAACAAACTGGCGCCAATTACAAATCCAGTCGCAAAATATTGCCAAGCAATAAAATATGGCAAACACAAAATACTAAGAGTATGAATTATACCAAATAAGACAAATGTACGTGATTTAATTGCAAATCCCGTGCAAAAATATCCAATCGCACTTAAACTTAACCAAAGCGGACAGAGATTTACAAGCACTGTACCCAATTGAAAAAATACACCCAAGTCGGTTAATAACCCTCCCCCTAGCATTAATGCAGCCCAAACATATACTAACCACGTTAAGCGCTCAACTTGCGCCCAAAACATTGTAAAACCAACCATTACAGCTACACCTACTGAGGTTAGCACAGACCATATAACTGCTTGCACTGTCCAACTAATTGGAAAAAATTGCGCTACCGAAAACATCAAAATTGCGATTAAACCCCAAATAACAAATACTTGGTCAATACGTGTATAAACTACAGACAGTACTTGATTGCGAAATTGCCAGTGAATATGCCAATAACCTTGTAAATCTTGAATATCAATAGTTTTCTGTTTCCAACGTAATAATGGCTCTTTCAAAGAAGTAACTGTCATATCTATTGGTTTGTGTCCTTAAATTTGGCGAGTTCATATTCCCGACTTCTCTAAGAAGTCGGGAGTCTTACCACCCTTGAGATGTCAAAAATTTTGTAGAGACGCTTATGCTAATGAGTGCGTCTCTATCAAAATGCGAAATTAAACGTAGCCTCTTCTACTGAATGGCTTTTGCTAATTCTTTTTCAGGAAGTTGTGTATATTCGGCGACGATTTTACGGAATTGTTCACCTTCAATTGTTTCCTGTTCGACTAGCAAATCTACTAGACGGTCAACTAACGGGCGGTTTTCACGGATAAGTCGCCGTGCTTCTTGGTAACAATTACTAGCAATTTCTCTGATTTTGCGGTCAATTTTGATTGCCACTTCTTCAGAGTATTCGTTACGTGTTACCCAGTCACGACCTAGAAAGACATCATAATTTTGGTTTTCTAACGCTACTAAACCTAAATCTGTCATCCCGTACATCGTTACCATTTTACGGGCAATATTTGTCACCATTTTCAAATCCCCACTGGCGCCTCCGGTAACTTCGGGTTCGCCAAATACTTCGACTTCGGAAGCTTTTCCACCCAAGGTCATGGTGATGTTGTCTTTCATCCACGCGCGTGTGTAAAGTCCGCTGTCGATAACTTCTTCGTTTAAGATTTGCTGCGAGAAACCACCAACACCACCCGAACGGGGAATGATTGTGACTTTATTGAGAGGGTCAGAGTGTGGTAACAATGTTGCTAGTAGTGCGTGTCCGACTTCGTGGTAAGCAATCAAACGTTTTTTCTTGCTATCCATTAATGGGTTTAAAGTTAACCCAATCGTCAAACGGTCAATAGCATCATCTATTTCTAATGGTGTTATCGCTTCTTTACGGCGCCGCGCGGTTAAAATTGCAGCTTCGTTAAGTAAATTTGCTAAGTCGGCGCCTGTAAAACCTGGTGTACGACGTGCGATAACTTCCAAAGAAACTGCGGGGTCTACTTTCTTATTACGTGCATGAACCTTGAGAACTTCCAAACGTCCTTTTCGGTCGGGTGCATCAACAATTACCTGACGGTCAAAGCGTCCGGGACGCAATAACGCTGCATCAAGAACATCAGGACGGTTGGTAGCAGCAATAATAATGATACCGTTATTACCCTCAAAACCATCCATCTCAGTCAGCAACTGGTTGAGGGTTTGTTCGCGCTCGTCGTTTCCACCACCAATACCCGCACCACGCTGGCGACCAACGGCATCTATTTCATCTATAAATATTAAACAAGGAGCATTATCTTTAGCTTTTTTGAATAAGTCACGTACTCGTGAGGCGCCGACACCGACAAACATTTCTACAAATTCTGAGCCAGAAATACTAAAGAAAGGTACAGCAGCTTCCCCTGCAATAGCTTTGGCAAGTAATGTTTTACCAGTTCCGGGTGGTCCAACTAATAATACTCCTTTGGGAATACGGGCACCGATAGCAGTGAATTTTTCTGGCTGTTTGAGGAAAGTAACAACCTCTTGTAGCTCTTCTTTCGCTTCTTCAATACCAGCCACATCATCAAACTTGATACCTGTTTTTGCCTCAATTTGGAAACGTGCGCGCGTTTTGCCAAAGTTCATCGCTTGCGAAGAAGCATTCGAGGAACGACGTAAAAACAGCAGCATCAAAGCTACCAATGGCAAAATCCACATTAAGTTTATCAGCAGTCCTACAGCAGCACGGCTATTTTGCGAAGAATTCTCTCCAAACTCAACTTTATTTTGGTTAAGTTTAGCTATCAACTCCCCGTTTTGATTCAAAAGCTGAACTCGTAGTGGTGGTGCATCTGGCTTTTGACTCTTTAAAAACACTCTCGCCGTTTGGTCGGTTTCGTCAAGTTCAACCTTCCTAACTTCGCCATTCTGGGCTTTTTTTATTAGTTCACTATAGCTCAGTTGGTTATCTGACTTCTGCTGTTGCTGTTGTGCCATTACAGGCGCCACACCTACCACAGAAGGCAGCATCAACATACCTGCTGCTAGCGCCCCTGTTAACGCCTGTTTTACTGGTTGCCTCTTACCTAATACGTTTTTCTCAAATTTTTCCATAATAAAGAACCTTTGTTTTGCTGCTATTAAGTCGCGC
>NZ_JBXXZH010000420.1:0-5165 GCF_059640475.1 Calothrix sp. CBUCES-K 9914 | reverse complement strand
GGCAAGCCCAAATGATTCGTGGTATGATGCCAATACAAAAATATCTGAAGATACGAGGTAACGCTGCGGTTGCGGTTGAAATCCTTCAAAATGAATTTTTTCAGCAACCGAACTAGCGCAAGCAAGAGTTTCAAATATTTTCTTATCTGGACCATCACCTACTATATATAGATGTGCTTCCGGGTAAGTGGAGGAAATTTTTACAAACGCTTCAATAAGCTCTTTTATTCCTTTGCGTTCATACATCCCAGCTACAGTTGTTATAGCTGGATGCTCTAAGACAACTGGTAAGCTCTTCTGTAAAGTACGTGGACTATCCAATATTCCGTTCGATACAACTCGTAACTTCTGTTTTGAAATACCTCGTCTTTCCATACTATGAGCAACTGCTTGACTCACCGCAATCACTCGGTCAGCTAAACCCATTAATATTGCACTACGCTGGAATTCGTTATGCACGGTAGATACAAGCGCATAACGTTGTGTACGCAGCATACTACCTAGCACTACTCCTGTCATCATATGAGCATGAACTATATCTGGCTCAAACTCCGAAATTATTTCTCGGTAACGGATAATGACTTTGATGATATTTACTGGACTTCGACTGAAATTTATAGCGTAATGCTTTACACCATAACTATTTAGTAACTTTTCATACTCTCCACCACTTGATATCACTGCCACTTGATGCCCTGTTTTCGCTTGCAGACAAGCTAAATCAACAGCGACATTTACTATCCCGTTACCAATCTCTTGAACATGGTTTAAGACGTGTATAACTCGCATGAGGAATATATTTAGTTATGAAGTAAAGAATGTATATTGAGGTTTTACCCAAAACATTACTGATGGATTATAGTATTTTATATTACCAGACCTCACAATTTTTAAAAGATAAATTTGTCAATAAATTACAAAGTTTTCGTAGAGTTTTAGTAAAGACACTTAGGGTTCGTTGAATTTGATTAAAATTGGATTATGTTTATGTTAAACTTTACTGAATCAGAATGTATTTGCGAATACGCGAATTTTGATGGCACCAGCGACGAACCAGAAAAGCCTTGAATAGTAGCCACCAAGCTCGAATAGACAGAATTGATGGCTCAAATATTTTTACGACACTGTGAATGTTTTTATTTTTAAGTGCGACTAACAACCAATGCAGTTTTAAGTAGCTTCGCATATCGTCTAACGTAGGTATATTCCGACTATGAGTAGTATCTACCAAAGCGTAGATTTTCTCTTTTATCAATATATTTGTATCGAGTCGCTGTTTATATGCAATTTTTTGGTCATACCCACCGTTCCAGTGAGTGCGAAAAGCAAGACATTGATTCAAAAAAATCGCATCGCCAAATTTAGCTATCCGAACCCAGGAGTCAATATCGTCACAGCTTGTCATCAATACATCCCACCCACCTGACTTTAAAAACGCTTGGCGCCTACAAGCTACTTGTACTGGTGTACCAAATGGTACAATTTCTAGCAGCATTCCATAATGGACATCAGCTTGAGGTATATAATATGCTAAACCGGGGCCAAGTTGTGGAGTTCTGCTTTTTTCAACACCTTCCGGATCAACTTGAGCAGCTACGCACGAACAAATTACCGCATCAGAACGAAGTTTGATTGCTTTTGCCATTTCCTCTAAACAGGTTGGCGCCAAGTAATCATCGTCATCCAAAAACTTGATCCAATCCCCACTACTTTTCTCAACTCCAATATTTACAGTGGCAGCATGTCCTGAGTTTGTCGAGTTGCGATGGTAAATTAACCGAAAATCTCCACGCGCGCTCATGAGGTTGCATAAGTTCTCTATGAATTCTTGTGTTCCATCAATCGAACAATCATCAACGACCACAACTTCACACTCTAGTGTTTGCTGCAAAGCTGAATCTATAGCCCTTTGCAGCAATTGTAAACGGTTATAAGTCGTGATCACGACACTGAACTTCATAGACTAAACACCTATCACCTTTTATACATTTCCAGGTAAATTTTTCTATTACCGGATAATAAATTATCTACTTTTACTTATGGTACTCGTTCGATAATTGTTACACACAAGACTTGACCAATATCGAATGACTATGCTGGATTTTTGATCTATTCTGTAGTAGAAACCATTCGTCCATTCGGAGAATAAAACGGTGAAGTTGCAGCGACCAATATTAATAGGAGGACTAGGACTGTCCTTTGCATTATGGCTGTTTGATACTTTGCAAGACTCATTCGTGCAAATTGGTGAGTTTAGCTTGCTAGGTTTAGTCGCAGTTGGTGGTTCTTTGTGGCTGTTAAAACCACGCACTAGCAAAATAGTACTACAAGAAGAGTTACCTCGTGACCGTGCGACTGTAGAAAAAGCGATTGCAAAGGCCGAAGTCGTAATCAACCAGTTGGCAGGCGCCTGCGAAGATAATATCGAGACGAAAAACTTCGCCTTATTACTTCAAAAGCAAGTTTCAAAATTGGAAGCTGAGATTGAGCGAAAAGAAATTCATCTCGCTGTGACTGGTGGGAAATCTGTAGGTAAATCTACTATTCTTCAGATTTTACAGCAAAATACTGCTTCTTTACCCATTGCGACACTAAAAGAAACGGCACCGTTATTTATCGAGGCTGTTCATACTGATTCTGATGTTCTTGATGATACTGTAATATCTGATTACGTGTTATTTGTTGCTAACGGTGATTTAACCGATACAGAGTATAAAACGCTTCAACAACTCAACGCTACGTCAGGTCGCGTCATGCTGGTCTTCAATAAGCAAGACCAATACATTCCGGATGAGCGTGCAAGTATATTGTCATCATTAAAACAACGGTTACAGTGTGATGTTACAGCAATATCGGCGGCGCCTGTACCCATCAAAGTTCGTAAACACAACGCTGATGATACATTTACTGAATGGATGGAACAGCCTCAACCAGATATTCAGGAATTAACTACTCAGTTAAGTGAAGTTATTGCTAATAACGGTCAACAGCTAGTTTGGGGTACTACCAAGAGAAAAGCAGATTACCTCAAAAGTCACGCAAAAACCGCATTAAATATAGTTAGAGTACAAAAAGCAAATCCAATTATCGAACAACATCAATGGATAGCTGCTGCTGCTGCTTTTGCAAACCCGTTACCCGCGTTGGATATTTTAGCAACTGCAGCAATTAACGCGCAAATGGTTATGGACTTGGGCAGTGTGTACCAACAAAAATTCTCCCTCGAACAAGCGAAAACTGTAGCTGTAGAAATGGGAGGGTTGATGCTGAAACTTGGTATAGTCGAACTTTCGACAAAAGCTATTAGCACTGTACTTAAGACTAATGCTGTCACTTACGCAGTTGGTGGTGTTATTCAGGGTGTGAGTGCAGCATATCTAACGCGCGTTGCTGGTTTGGCTTTGGTTGAGTATCTTCAAGCTCAGGATGTATCTATTGAAACCGGAAATCCTTTGAATTTGGAGAAGTTACGCTCTTCTTTACAAAACGTTTTTCAGAAAAACCAACAGGTGGCTTTTTTACAAGGTTTTGTTAGTCAAGGTGTGAAACGCTTAGTTCCTGCTGAGTCAGGTGTTTAAGCTCCCCCCTTTGTGTTCTTTGTGTTCTTTGTGGTTTTTTAAAGAGATAAACCACAAAGGTCACAAAGGACACAAAGAAAAGAAAGAAGATTCGTTTTTACCACAGAGTCACAGAGGGCACGGAGAAAAATCTTTACATTATTTAAGATGCATTGAAATGTAAGATTGGATTACTTGCTGCGCGCGTTTTGTTGGTAAATGACTGTCAAACCAAAGATATTCTCTTTTTTCGCTGGCTCTGGTTTTCTTGATTTGGGTTTTGAGACTAGTGGTTATGATGTTGTTTATGTCAGCGAGATTTTTAAGCCTTTTATGGCAGCATATAAATACTCGCGCTCTCATCTAAATTTACCTTTGCCTGAATATGGGTATCATGAAGGTGATGATGGTGATGTTAATAAGCTTGTAGAATCACATGCTCATCATCTCAAGGAACTTGTCAAAGATTGTCGCAATTCTACAAACGATATAAACGTAATCGGATTTATTGGCGGTCCACCATGTCCTGATTTTTCAGTAGGTGGTAAAAATCGTGGACATTTAGGCGCCAACGGTAAACTTTCTACCGCTTATGTTGAACTGATTTGTCAGCAACAGCCAGATTTCTTTTTATTTGAGAATGTTAAAGGTTTATGGAAGACAAAAAAGCATAATTTATTTTATAAATCACTCAAAATAAGATTACAAGAGTCTGGTTATATATTGACTGACCGCTTAATTAATACAATTGAGTACGGTGTTCCACAAGATAGAGAACGAATTATTCTATTAGGCTTTCACAGTAATTT
This sequence comes from Calothrix sp. CBUCES-K 9914, assembly GCF_059640475.1. NCBI lineage: Bacteria > Bacillati > Cyanobacteriota > Cyanophyceae > Nostocales > Calotrichaceae > Calothrix > Calothrix sp. CBUCES-K 9914. Next base: position 799 of record NZ_JBXXZH010000420.1, on the reverse strand, counting down.
TTTAAGAAGTATAGGGATTATACTTAAGAATATCGCCTTGAAGAATCAACTAGAATTTCCTTGGCAGAAATACGTTATTTATCCTCAAAGTAGTGTTTTCTCTTATCCTTGGCTTCAGCATGAACCATTTAAAGAAAATTCTATTGTAGTTTGTCCTCAAGGAATTCCTAAAGAATTAACAGTTGAATCATGGTTTATAAAGAATGATGTGACGAATCATTTTAATTCTCAACATTACTTTCGACCAAGAGCGGGTATCGAAAAATTTGCATCTATTCCAGAAGGAGATGATTCGAGAAAATCGTTTAAACGTTTGCATCGTTGGCGTTACTCTCCTACAGCTTGTTACGGTAATAACGAAGTACATTTACATCCCTATAAAGTTCGGAGAATTTCTGTCGCTGAAGCTTTAGCTATTCAATCTTTGCCACAAAATTTTGTTTTGCCTGATGATATGTCACTCACAAATATGTTTAAAACTATCGGAAATGGTGTACCTTTTTTAGCATCAGAAGCAATCGCAAAATCTATCATTGATTTTATTCATCAAGCTACTTCATACAGAACAATACAATTTAACAGAGAAAATAAGCTTGCTTCTTAGAGGTTGTTTTAAAAGTATAAAATTAAACTATAGGCTTGGAAAATCCCCCCAACCCCCTACGGTGTACACACATCTTTTTATCACCCTTAAACTCTTACTCTTTGCGTTATGCAGCGTACTTTGCGGTTCGTTAAAAAATAACCGCAAAGGACGCAAAGGCGCAAAGAAAGAAAAGAAAAGTTACTTTTAGAGACT
>NZ_JBXXZH010000419.1:0-5170 GCF_059640475.1 Calothrix sp. CBUCES-K 9914 | reverse complement strand
GTGCAGTCTTTAGATATTGTGCAGTCATTTCGATTTGCTGTTAAGGCGAATCAAGTGATTAGTCAGTCTTTGTTTTACCAACCTCGTAGTTGGAAGATTACAAGCTCGTAATGAACTTATACCCTTTATATAACATAATATTATGTATACTAAACTTGTTTCTATTATTATTCCTTGTTACAACGCCAGTCGCTGGATAGCAGAAGCTATTGAAAGTTGTTTATGGCAAACTTATCCAAATATAGAGATTATCATTATCGATGATGGTTCGAGAGACAATTCTTTAGAAATTATCAAGAGTTACGCTAAAAAACATAGTAATATTATTTGGCGCCGCATTCCCCATACAGGAGGAAACCATGCTCGCAATGTTGGTCTATCTTTATCTCAAGGCGAATATATCCAATTTTTAGATGCCGACGATTACATCTTACCATCCAAGCTTGAACGTCAAGTTGATTTCTTAGAATCAACAGGCGCCGACGTTGTTTATGGAGACTGGCGGCATCAATATAATTATAGTAACGGCACATACACATTAGGAGATATAAAAATCAGTGGACAGCAAACCGATATCCTCGAATCTTTACTTGGTACGTGGTGGGTAGCTGTAGCTGCTTTACTTTATAGACATAAAGCAATTAAAAACAGTGGTGGATGGGATGAAACTCTTGATACTGCACAAGATAGAGACTTTATTATCTCTATAGTGATGCGTGGTGCATTAGTTATGTATCAACCTGGTTGCTATTCAATATATAGACGTTACGGTAATGTCACAGTCTCAACAGCTTCTAAACCACGTTGGATAATGGGTCATTGTCTAGTTTTAGAAAAAGCAGAACGTAAACTAGCACAAAATAAAAGACTTTCGAGTAACTACCAACGCGCGTTAGCTGCTGGTTACTTCGATATGGCACGATACGCACTGTTTGAAGACTACTCGCTATACATAAAATTACTGGAAGCTGCACTCGCGCGGTGTCCAGATTTTCAGGGTAACAGCAAAAACCGAATCTATCACCGTCTCAGAACACTTATTGGTTTCCGACATACCGAACAAATATTTTGCTGTCTGCTAATTGTCAAAAAGTATGTATATTCAATTATAGATACATTGGCTGGACTCAAAAACATATCCTCAGCCACGCCTTGAACGTTTTTAAACAGGTAATCTTTATGAACCGCTCGAAAATAGTCGCTATACTTACTGGCGCCATCTCAATTATTTTAGCTGTCGCTTATTTAATTATCGTCCAGTTTCTCGATTTTAGAGGTGAAATGAAACCGGCACCTGTCGGTATGCTTAATCAATCAATAGTAACATATACTCATACCTTTACTCCTACTGCACCCTTATTTATTGAGTTATGAATCTATATAATATATGTAGGACAGGATATGTAGGACAGGATATGTAGGACAGGATATGTAGGACAGGATATGTAGGACAGGATATGTAGGACAGGATATGTAGGACAGGATATGTAGGACAGGATATGTAGGACAGGCAAGATGCCTATCCTACGGGTTTAATAATGATAATCATAATTATTTATGATGTTCATATCAAAAAAGTGAAGTTATATGAAGTTTTATTAAGAAAAGTAGATTTACTTATTTACAAAATTCTCTTGTTGAGCATAAGCAAAGTAAATACTTTTGTGAAAGAAAATACTGATTGTAAATATAACGAATTGTTAAGGAGTTGGCGCCTAATCAACCTGCATACTATATTTTGATTATTTTTTTGTATTCTAAATAAAACTCAATAATCAGCATAAGAATAACCAATAGTTTGGATTGACGCGCGCGAATTACAGGAATTACAAAGGATAGAGATAAATCAATCCATAGATTAAAAACGATAGTAAAGATTAGATATAGTGATAGTGCTTTATATAAGAAAAAATTAGAGCATATATCGCTGATTTTTTTCAAATAATAATTCCATTTTGAGCCATATAAAGTTACTCTATAACTAATAAGATTAAGTAAATATAAATTTGCATAAGTTGCAATTTTTGGGGTGCCTGAAGTTAGGTTGATGGGAACAGCCCCTAAGTTAATGCTGCAAATCTAGAGGTAAGTTAATGATACAGTACTTGCTAGACACCATTTGGTTGGTGCCTTGCTATGCCCTTCTGGGCGGGCTTATAGCGTTACTTTGGTCGCCTGGGGTGAATCGTATCACAGGTCCAAGACCGGCTGGTTATGCCAATCTAGTAATGACGTTTACAGCGTTTATTCATTGTTCGTTAGCACTAATTGGGACTTGGAACCATCCACCGCAAGAGATATTTATTCCCTGGCTGTCAACGACAGGATTAAATATATCAGTAGATATAGAGGTATCATCTGTCAACGTTGCTGCGATGACCGTGGTCTGTGGTTTGAATTTCTTATCACAGATTTACGCTATCGGGTACATGGAAATGGACTGGGGTTGGGGACGTTTTTTCTCTTTGCTTGGTCTATTTGAAGGGGGATTATGTTGTTTAGCTCTTTCTAATAGTTTGTTCTGTAGTTATGTAGTGTTAGAAATATTAACGCTAGGAACTTATTTATTAGTTGGACTATGGTTTAGCCAACCTTTAGTGGTGACAGGAGCGCGCGATGCATTCCTGACAAAACGGATAGGTGATTTAATTCTGTTAATGGGTGTATTAGGTATATATCCTTTAGCACAAAGTTGGAACTATACAGATTTAACGCAGTGGGCACAAACTGCGAATGTTGACCCTACAGTAATTTCTTTAGTTTGTTTAGCGTTGATCGCAGGTCCAATGGGTAAGTGCGCCCAGTTTCCACTGCACTTGTGGTTGGATGAAGCGATGGAAGGCCCAGTACCCAGTACAATTTTGCGGAACTCGGTTGTTGTTGCTTCCGGCGCCTGGGTTTTAGTAGAGTTACAACCAGTATTTAGCTTGTCGCCATTTGTATCAAGTGCAATGGTAGCTGTTGGTTCAGTAACAGCAATAGGAGCTTCACTCATTGCGATAGCACAAATCGATGTTAAGCGTTGCCAGTCATATTCGGTAAGTGCTTATATGGGTTTAATATTCATCGCTGTAGGAACTCAGCAAAATGAAGCTGCATTATTACTGGTACTTAGCCATGCTTTATCAGCAGCATTGTTAGTAATGTCTACTGGTGGAGTTGTTTGGAATAGCATTACTCAAGATGTGACCCAACTCGGTGGTTTGTGGTCGCGTCGTCCAATTTCTGGTCTAGCTTTTATTGTAGGTACGCTTGGATTGATTGGTTTCCCACCATTGGGTTCTTTCTGGGCATTGCTCAAACTTGCAGATGCATTATGGATAACACATCCTGTTTTAGTTGGAGTGATTATTTTAGTTAATGCTTTAACTGCATTCAGCTTGGCTCGTGAATTTGGTTTAATTTGGGGTGGTAAAGCGAAACAAATGAGTGAACGCTCTCCAGAAGTTTTCTGGCCAATGGTATTACCGATGGTTATTTTAGCTGGATTTGTATTGCACTTACCATTGATACTAGAAAGCTTTTCTTTACTACCTTCCTGGGCAGTACTTAATAAAGATGTAGCTTTGTTGCTGATATGGTCGAGTATATTTGGTATAAGCATTGGTGGTGTGATTTACCTAGGTGACTTCATTCCCAAACCAGTTAAACTTCCGCTCCAACCTCTACAAAACTTGTTAGCTTACGATTTTTACACTCCCAAACTGTACCGTGCGAGCATAGTATTGGGTGTCGATTTAATATCAAAACTTACTGATATCGTTGACCGCTTCGTCGTTGATGGTATCGTTAACCTATTTGGTTTGATTTCCCTTGGTGGTGGTGAAGGACTTAAATACAGTAACTCTGGGCAAACACAATTCTACGCATTAACCATTCTGCTGGGAGTTAGTCTATTAGGCGCCTTCGTTACCTGGCAATTCTGGGGAGAGCAATTTATGAATTTGATGTCCGCAGTTCAGTAAAAAGTGCTGAGTGCTGAGTGCTGAGTGCTGAGTAGAGTTAGGAGTTAGGAGTTAGGAGTTAAGAATTAAACTTAATACTCAGCACTCAGCACTCAAAACTCAGCACTCAAAACTCAGCACTCAAAACTCAGCACTCAAAACTCAGCACTTAATACTCAGCACTCAGCACTCAGCACTTTCAATTTATTAGACAGGATTTATGTTAAGTGTTTTAATTTGGGCGCCAATCTTAGGTGCATTGGCAGTTGCCGTACTTCCGAAAAAGCTACCTGCGGGTAATGTTCGATTTGTAAGCTTGTTTATTGCAGGACTAGTTTTTCTTTGGAACCTGTTTATCTTACTCAAATTTGATGTTACCAATCCAGGGATGCAGTTAACTGAGTATCTACCTTGGAATGAAACTCTCGGTTTGAACTATCAACTGGGAGCGGACGGTTTGTCCATTTTGATGTTGGTACTAAATAGCTTTCTAACTTGGATTGCAATTTACAGCAGCAGTAAAGAAACAGAACGTTCGAGACTTTTTTACTCGCTTATTCTCCTTATTAGTGGTGGTGTTGCAGGAGCTTTTGCAGCACAGAATCTACTATTATTCTTCCTCTTCTACGAATTTGAATTAATTCCCTTCTACCTTCTGATTTCAATTTGGGGAGGTGAAAGACGAGCTTACGCAGGAATTAAATTTTTAATTTATACTGCGGTATCAGGCGCCTTTATTTTGGCAACATTCCTTGGATTAGTATGGTTGACAGGCTCTAAAAGCTTTGCAATGGATACGATATCGGTTCAAGGCTTGTCAAGTGGGCTACAATTACTCCTTTTAGTTGGAGTTGTAATTGGCTTTGGTATAAAAATACCTCTGGTTCCGTTCCATACTTGGTTGCCTGATGCTTATGTTGAAGCATCTGCACCCATAGCAATTCTTCTTGGTGGTGTCTTAGCAAAACTTGGAACTTATGGTTTACTAAGATTCGGTTTAGGTATGTTCCCGGATGCATGGAGCGTTATTGCACCAACTTTAGCAACTTGGGGCGCCGCTAGTGCTGTTTACGGAACAGTAACTGCTGTTGCTCAAAAGGACATCAAGCGCATGGTCGCTTACAGTTCGGTTGGACACATGGGTTATATTTTACTCGCTGCTGCTGCTAGTACACCTCTCGCACTTGTTGGCGCCGTTGCCCAAATGGTGAGTCACGGTTTAATTT
>NZ_JBXXZH010000418.1:0-5176 GCF_059640475.1 Calothrix sp. CBUCES-K 9914 | reverse complement strand
TAAATAGTCTTGCGATTATAAGTTTGCTGAAAATGTAACTTGAGCGCTTCTGATACAACAATTATTCGGTCTGCAAATCGTACCGCAGTTTTTTCTCCAGAAAGGATAATCTGTTTGGAAATCTTTCCCCACTTGCTACGCTGCCAATCTAAACCGTGACAAGTTACAACAATCTTTGCTTGCGACATCACAGAAGATAAGGCAGTAAATAATGAAGGACCTAGCGCATGAAAATGAATGATATCGTAGTGCTTGCCTGATGCCGCAATAACTCCTAAAGCTGAAGCAACAAAAGCATCTCCACCTTTGACTCCCAACCCAGGTAAATTCTTGATTTGTACACCTTGGTAGTTATATGATTGACCGCAAGAATATGTATAAGAACTGCGTGCGAACAAATCTACCGAATGCCCCTGCTCGACAATGCGAGGATATAATTCTGCACAGTAATGTTCGACACCTCCCTGTAATGGTGGTAATCCCTTGGCGCCAATAACAGCTATTTTCATGAATTTTTTTTTAATCTCGTAGGATAGGCGTCTCGCCTGTCCATGTAAGCCAACCTAACATTGCTTACTCATAAACTCCAAGGTTCAAATCATTACAATACAAAATAACTTTATAGGTATATATTTAATTAAATTATATATTGATGGTAGGATGCCTCAATATATACCCTAAGTTCTAAGTATTATTTGTGACAATATATTATTTGAGCCAAGAATAATATAATAATTTTCAGTGAGTACAATAATTAGTCAAATGATGGTGAAAATTCCTGGTTACGATATCGAAACACAGATTTATGCACATTCAAAAACAGTAGTGTATCGCGGACGAAGACAAAAAGATAAAAAGCCTATTATCATTAAAAGTTTGAGGACAGATTATCCTTCTTTAAAAGATATTGCTCAAATCACGCAAGAATATCAGATAGCGCGAAGTCTGGATATTGATGGAGTTGTAAAAGCTGAAACGCTGGTAACATATGGAAATGGAATTGCTTTGATTTTAGAAGATTTTGGTGGAACGTCACTTGCTGAAGTCATGACTGGCGCCAAGCTTGAATTATCAAGTTTTCTGCATTTAGGTATTCAGTTAGCAGAAGCTCTAGGTCATCTGCATATAAATAATATTATTCATAATGATATTAAACCAGAAAATCTGATTGTTAATATTGAAAAAAAAGTAATTAAAATCACTGACTTTGGCATTGCTACATACTTATCAAAAGAAAAAGGAAGAAGTGAAGGTATTAATCAATTATGTGGAACGTTAGCTTATATTTCTCCAGAGCAAACAGGACGAATGAACCGGGATGTAGATTACCGCACAGACTTATATTCTTTGGGTGTAACTTTTTATGAAATGTTAACTGGAAATTTACCTTATTCTGGAACAGACCATATTGAATTAATTCATTGTCATATTGCGAAGATACCCACTCCACCCCATTTAGTAAATCCAAAAGTTCCGTTAGTTGTTTCTGATATCGTCATGAAACTAATGGCTAAAATACCCGAAGACCGATATCAAAGCGCTTGGGGACTCAAAGCTGATTTAAAAGAATGTCTAACTCAGTTGGTAAATCAAGGTAATATAATTAATTTCCGAATTGGTCAGCAAGAATTTATAAATAAACTGCAAATTCCACAAAAACTTTATGGACGAGACAGCGAGATAGCAACTTTAATAAGTGCTTTTTACCGTGTTCAACGAGGAAGCACTGATACTGAAGGTTATGCCCGAAGGGCTGAAATGGTTTTAGTTGCAGGTTATTCAGGAATTGGTAAATCAGCATTAGTAAACGAAGTTCATAAACCAATAGTCGAAGCGCGCGGATATTTTATTAGTGGAAAATTTGATCAATTCCAACGTAATATGAGTTATAGCTGTATAATTCAAGCTTTTCAAGAATTAATTCAGCAACTGCTGACAGAAAGTAGTGAGAGGTTGAACAATTGGAAATATAAACTTTTAGAAGCGTTAGAAGGTAATGGTCAAATTATAATTGACATAATTCCGGAAGTTGAGCTAATTATTGGTAGTCAGCAAAGTTTACCTGTTCTAGAAGCTGCAGAGTCTCAAAATCGATTTAATTTAATATTTAGAAAATTTATAAATGTTTTTACAACTAGTGAACACCCTTTAACTATTTTTTTGGATGATTTACAATGGGCTGATTCTGCTTCGTTAAAATTGATTCATTTACTCATGACTGACCCCATTAGTAGTTATTTATTATTAATTGGTGCATATCGAGATAATGAAGTCAATTCTACTCACCCATTAATGTTAACTTTAGATGATATCAAGTCGTATTTGAAAGAAAACGACTCCTGTAATACAATTAGTACTATCACTTTAAGTTCTTTAAGTCAAGATAACATTAATCAATTAGTTGCTGAAACACTACATAATACTAATACTAGTAAACCTTTAGCAAAACTACTGCAAGTTAAGACAAACGGCAATCCTTTTTTCTTAAATCAACTATTAAAGTCTTTGTATGAAGAAAATTTATTATACTTTGATTTTAAATTAAATGTCTGGCAGTGGGATATTAATCGACTTCAAGAAATGTCAATAACGGATAATGTTGTTGAACTGATGATTAAGAAAATTCAAAAGCTCGACGCGGATACACAAAAAGTTTTAACCTTAGCTGCTTGTATTGGAAATAGATTTGATTTAAATGTTTTGTCTATTGTAAATGAAAAATCTCTTTACGATACAGCAAAAGATATTTTGAGAGCTTCGCAAGCAGGTTTAATTATACCTTTAAGTGATACTTACAAAATTCCTGTATTGTTACAGTCAGAATATGTAAAACAATTTGATAAATTTGAACAACTTCAAACTTTAAAGATTAACTACAAGTTTTTACATGACCGAGTACAACAAGCTGCTTATGCAATAATTCCAGAAGAAGAGAAAAAAGAAGTTCACCTTAAAATTGGCAGATTATTATTAGAAAATACTCAAGCTGATGAAATTGAAGCTAATCTTTTTGATATTGTTAATCAAATTAATATTGGAATTGAATTAATTACGAGTCAAATAGAGCGACAAAGATTAGCTGAACTTAATTTTATTGCTGGGCAAAAAGCTAAAAATTCTATTGCTTACGATGCAGCGGTAAAATATTTACGGATAGCGCTGTCGATGTTGACTCCAGATAGTTGGAACAATCAATATGATTGGAGCTTTTCTCTTTATAATATAGCAATCGAGGTTGAATATATAAGTGCTAACTACATTGAAGCTAAAACTTTAATTGATGTGGCTTTAGAACATGCAAACACAGCTTTAGACAAAACAACTATCTACAAACATCAAATACACTTCCACACTAGTCAAGGTGACTTTGCGTCTGCCGTCAATACAGGAATACTAGCATTAGAACTACTGGAAAATCCTTTACCCACATCACAAGGCGCCAGTCAAATATCAGAACAATTAAGTTCATTCACTTTGGCTACTAACCAAATTGCTAACTTGATAAATCTACCAATAATGACCGATGCTTTTAAAATTAAAGCAATAAATATATTAGTTACGATTATACCACCAGTTTACTTTTATAAACCAGAGCTTTTGCTACCAGTTATTTTACTGATAGTAAGTTTATCAGTTAATTATGGTAATACATCTGATTCAGCTTATGGTTATTGCTTACATGGGTTACTTTTGTGTGGAAATTTAAATAATATCAATGTCGGTTATGAATTTGGATGTTTATCTTTAAAAGTTTTACAGTTGTTTCCAAAAGAACCCATTGCTTGTCCAGTCTACAAGGTTTTTGCTAGCCATATTCAACCTTGGAAAGAACCAGTGCGTGAAACAATGAAAAATTTCTCCATTGCTATCAAAACTGGTTTGGAAACGGGAAACGCTGAATATTTGGGGTATGGCAGTGCTGAGTACTGTTTATATTTGTTGTTTAGTGGAGAAAATCTAGAGACCGTTAATCAGGAGTATATAATATATGAGACATTGCTAGATAAAATTCAACAGGAATTTATAGATGTTTATATAAAACTGGGTCAGCAAGCAGCATTGAATTTATCGGGTTACGCGGAAAATCCATGTATTCTCACTGGTAAAGTCTTTAATGAAGAATCTATGCAACCAGTGATAGCTAAAAACGACTCGAAAATACTAATATTGTGTTTCTACTTATTGAAGCTTATATTATTTTATTTATTTAAAGACTACGATAAAGCTATTGAGAATGCTTCACATGCTGCAACTCAACTTGATGGAGTCGTTGGTACTCTTTACGTTGCCGAATCTAATTTTTATTCTTCTTTAGCGCTGTTGGCTAAGTATAAGAGCGTAAATGAACTTGAACAAAAACAATACTTGAAGCAGGTTACAAAAAATCAAGAGCTAATGCAGAACTGGGCAAACCACGCTCCGTGCAACTTTTTGCATAAATACTATTTAGTTCAAGCCGAAACAGCGCGCGTTTTGAGGGATAATTTAACTGCAATGGAATATTACGACTGTGCAGTATCAGGTGCAAAAGAACAAGAATATCTTCAAGAAGAAGCATTAGCAAATGAACTAGCGGCTGAATTTTACTTTTCGCTCAGTCGAGACAAAATAGCTTATAATTATTTAATCGAAGCATACTATTGTTACGAACGTTGGGGAGCAACAGCCAAGTTAGATGATTTAAATAGTAAATATCCTAATATTTACAGGATTTATCATCAAAAACGTGATATGGATAATACTAAGACAACCACTACAACAACTTTTAGTGGTTCTGAAATATTAGATTTAGAAACAATTATTAAAGCTTCTCAAGTTATCTCTAGTGAAACTAATCTAGAAAAGCTGCTAGAAAAACTAATGCGAATTTCAATAGAAAATGCAGGTGCCCAAACTGGATTACTTATTTTAGAAAAAGATGGCAAGCTTTTGATAGAAGCTTCAGGCGCAGTTGACAACGATAAAGTAGTTGTGGGATTATCAACTCCAGCAGAAAACGGTGATATATTACCTTTATCTATAATCAATTATGTCGCGCGGACTCAAAGCCGAGAAGGTTTGGTATTAAGCGATGCAACATCAGAACCGCATTTCAGTACTGACCCATATATAATTAGTAAACAACCAAAATCTATACTTTGTGTACCAATTATTAACCAAGGTAAATTTATTGGAC
>NZ_JBXXZH010000417.1:0-5216 GCF_059640475.1 Calothrix sp. CBUCES-K 9914 | reverse complement strand
AATGAGTGCTGAGTGCTGAGTGCTGAGTAATGAGTGCTGAGTGCTGAGTGCTGAGTAATGAGTGCTGAGTAATGAGTGCTGAGTGTTCTTGTGGCACAGGCATCCTGCCTGTGTATCAACTCTTACGTACAATTAATTGCGTACTTACACACGCTGTAGTATTGGCAGGTTAATAACAAACTCTGTATCTTGCCCTTCCGCAGAATGGCAGATAATTTCACCTTTATGTGCGTCCGAAATAATTTTATAGCAGATAGATAAACCCAAACCCGTCCCTTTACCCGGCGCCTTTGTTGTAAAAAATGGCTCAAAAATTTTGGGTAAAATCTCTGCCTTGATAGCAGCACCATTGTTAGATATTGCAATCACAATACTTGAATTTGAACAAACAGTGCGAATCCGAATATATGGGTATGTACATTTATTGCTACCTACTGTGTACACAGAATCTGAGTTCGTACTTGTAACAGGCGCCGTCAAGTAATTTGCAGGTTGATAGCTTGATGAGCTATTACTTAACTTCTGTTTTGTACCAGATTGTGTACTCTTAAATATACTTTCTTCAATGGCATCAATTGCATTTGCGATGATGCTCATAAATACCTGGGTTATTTGACCAGGGTAACATTCGACACTTGTTTTAAAATTGTACTCTTTAATAATTTGAATCGCTGGACGGTTTGGTTGTGGTTGGAGACGATGCTGTAAAAGCTGTATTGTACTGTCAATACTTTTATGTATATCAATCTTTTTATATTCTGGGCTATCTAAGCTGGAAAAACTCTGTAGTAATTTTACGATTTTCCGAATACGCTCGGCGCCTTCTCGAATTGATGCGAGCAACTTTGGAAAGTCTTGGCTAATGTATTCTAAATCAATCGCTGCCTGTTTTTGAATAATTTCTGGAACTGGTTGAGGATAGTGTTTTTGATATAAGTGTATTAAATCAAGAAGTTCTTCACCATACTCACTAGCTGGCTGAATATTACCATAGATAAAATTGTTGGGATTATTAATCTCGTGAGCGATACCTCCCACCATGCGACCTAACGAAGCCATTTTCTCATCTAAGATAAGTTGAACCTCCGCGCGTTTAAGCTCTGTTAAAGCTGCTTCGAGTTGTTGTGCTTTTTGTCGTTCTTGGGTTTCGCTTATTTGTAAAGCTGTTTCAAGAGATTTACGTTTGCTAATGTCGCGCGCTACCCACAATACTTTATTTTCTGTTATTGGTGAAACATTTGCACTAAACCACATCTTAATATTATTGTACTCCAAACAATACTCAAAACTAACAACTTGCTGCGTTTGCAGTGCTTGAGTGACTTTTTCTAACCATTTTGGCGCCGTTTGCGGTTGATGGAAAGCTTCGACTGTTTTACCAGCTAAATCAATCTTAAGTTGCTCTTCATAACCAGAATAAGTTGGTAATATCTGAACTGTGCCAATTTTGTTATTGTTTGTATCTACTACCAGTATAATATCGGTCATTGCTTCAAATAATGCCCGCATTTGCGCTTCAGAAGACTGCAACTTCATTTGATAAAGCCGACGTTCATTCACTTCACGCTGTAATTGCTGATTTAATTGTTTTAATTCCAATGTTTTCTCATCAACAATACCCTGTAATGTTTCTACTGTTTGTAACAGTTCTATACAGTTAATCTCCTCAACCATCTCAGCCTGATTGATTATTCCCACTAGAAAATTTTTGTCGTCTGTAACAACTAGGTGCCTGATTTTATGTCTTTGCATAACTTGATTTGCAGTCCACATCGAATCAGAATCTGTAATTTTTCTTAAAGGCGTACTCATCACTGTAAAAGCTTTTGTGTTCGCCAAATTTAATCCAAGACTACAAAACTGGAGAATATCCTTTTTAGTGGTAATTCCAAGTGGAATTTGATTAGATGAATCTTGATACTGACTATTTTCAACAATTACAACATAATTAGCTCGTTGTTGAGCCATGATTTTTGTCAATTCTAAAATAGAAGTGCTATTATAAGCACATATGACATGAGAAGACATTACTTCTCTTACCCTTTTGTGTCGAAGTAAATCTAGTGGTTGGATAATGTCTTGAACACTATGAGGAGTGATTACCCCTATCAAATTACCTTTGTCATCTATTACAGGAAGATGATGAATTTTATGCTTACTAAACTTACTGAGTGCAACAAATATATCTTGCGATTCTGTTTCTGTAATCGTTATCAATTCTTTACTCATCACACTATCAAGAGTGACGCTATTTAAGTCGATTTGATTTGCCGCCAGTCCTACCAAATCACTCTCGGTGAATACCCCTGTTAATTTTCCTAATGAAGAAATGCTAGCTTCTTGACTCACTATAAACAAATAACTAATGCAATTATCAGTCATTAATACTAGCGCTTCTGCTACCGTAATATTTGCTGTTGCGGTGAGTACGTGATGAGTAATAATCAAATCTTTTTTGTAGCCGAACATAAAGTGTGCTTATAAAATTAATTTTTCCTCCTTTCTACACCCAAGTTAGTAAAATTATTTATCGATTTCTTTTTCTTATTGCTAATTTACTAACTTTTAATCAGGAAGAAATAGGCTGGTTTATTCAATTTAATTAAAACAGTATTCTATGTCAAGAGTACTGTGGTAAATATTGTTACTATAAAAACACGTAGAGACGCGAAGAACATCGCGTCTCTACACGAGGGGGAGGAGGTATATCTACAATTCCATCCAAGTTAGGCATTTTTGCATCTGCTGCTTCATTGTTTGGGGGTCTGCATGGTATCTACGACCATGACCTGGTAACACCCATTCAAATGTATAGTTTGCTAGCTCGTGCATTGATTTTATCTGTTCTGAGTATGAGTACCAGCAGAAATCACGAAAAGCAATGAGTTGCTGATTTTCCTCTGACCATGCTAGATGGTCGCCAGTAAACAGATATTTATTTTTGTAAAGTAAAACTGTGTGTCCTTTACTGTGACCAGGTACGGGAATGATTAATATATCAGGCGCCAACTCTACATTTTCTGTTCCAGTTAGCTGAATTTCTACATCCCTCGTTCCCGACGTAATATCATCACTATGGAGAATTCGCTGACACTTAAAATGTTCAGCAAACTTTTTGTGGTCTGCTACGTCATCTCGGTGTGTTAGATACATATAGCGAATTCCTCCTAGTTGCTCCAGTTGCTTAACTAACGGTGGAGTAAACCTCGGTGAGTCAACTAAGATATTTCCTTCGGGTAATTTTATCAAGTAACTCGCGGCGCCATATGAGTTTTCTGAGTGATACCCACAGTGATAAACATTTTCTTCTATAAGTATGGGAAAAGTTTCTTGTGCGTCTTTAATGTCTCGCGGTTTTGAGACAGTACCTATCGAACCCGTTGGGCAAGATAATAAAGCTTGCAGTGCTAGTTTTCTTTCTGCTTCATTTTCAGGCTGATGATATACTGCCGACTGTTCGCCCGATTCTATAAATATATTAGGCGCCATCCATCTACAAGTATCACAATCTATACAGCTTGTATCAACGTAAAAATCGCCACTAACGTTTTCTGGGCGCCGATATTCTAAATGTGCCATGTTAAATCCTACGAGCCTTATTACTAGCTTAACAAATTCGTAGTCGTTATGAGTTCATTTTATTGAAAATAAATATATACGTTTTAAAAATCTATCTAAAAGAATAGATACAGCTACGCGATTTGAGGTGAGGATTTGCAGTACATAGCTGTGTAACCTGAGAATAGAACCAGCGTATTGCCAAGTTTATTTAAAATTGATTAAAGTATGCAAATTTATCTTGACTATAGTGCCACTACTCCAACTCGTCCAGAAGTCATTACAGTAATTCAATCAGTTCTCGCGCAAGAGTGGGGCAATCCGTCCAGCTTACATGAGTGGGGGCAACAAGCTGCTACAGTTATGGAAACTGCACGGTGTCAAGTTGCTTCTTTTGTGAATGCAACAGACCCTGAATCGATTGTATTTACATCAGGCGGTACAGAAGCAGATAATTTGGCGATTATGGGTATAGCACGCTTGTATAGTCAGCCTCAGCATCTGATTATTTCCAGCGTTGAGCATTCAGCAGTTACAGAACCCGCGCGCATGTTGGAATTATGGGGATGGCAGGTAACGCGGTTAGGTGTTGACGCGAAAGGACGAGTTAACCCGGAAGATTTAAAAGCGGCGATACAAGATAATACTGTATTGATATCTATAGTTTATGGGCAAAGCGAAGTCGGAACCGTTCAACCAATTGCTGAGTTATGTGATATTGCGCGCGCAAAAGGTGTGTTATTTCACACTGACGCAGTGCAAGTTGCTGGTCGTTTACCTCTTGATGTGCAATCAATACCTGTAGATTTACTCAGCTTATCAAGTCATAAAATATATGGTGCCCAAGGAGCAGGCGCCTTGTATGTTCGTCCAGGTGTTGAGATAGTGCCATTAATATTAGGTGGTGGACAAGAAACGCGACTACGTTCGGGAACACAAGCAGTTGCCATGATAGCTGGGTTTGGGTTAGCAGCAACGCTAGCAGAAAAAGAAATTATCAAAGAGGCGCCGAGATTAATAAAATTGCGTGATAGCTTATTTTCTCAACTATCAGATATTCCTGGTTTGATGGCAACAGGCGATTTATCACACCGTTTACCGCATCATGTTAGTATTTGTATAGAAACAGGTGATAGAGAAAAAATTAACGGTCGAAACTTAGTTAGACAAATGAACCTAGCAGGAATTGGGATTAGTGCAGGGTCAGCATGTAGCAGTGGTAAAATTAGTCCCAGTCCCATACTATTAGCAATGGGATATTCAGAAAAAGCCGCAACAGCTGGTATCAGAATGACACTAGGAAAAGACACCACACAAGAAGACATAGATTGGACAGCAATGGTATTAAAACAAATTTTATCAAGACTCCAAAAATAGAAACAACTCTTGTGGAACAGGCATCCCTGCCTGTTTTTATTATATTATGACAATAAATCCCTAACATTGAACCTCCCAACCTCACACCCCTCAATCATCACACTAACTTGTGAAGATAAATCGAAATCTTGGCGCCTTATATAAGTAGCTTCTTCACCAGAACTATCAGGTTGCGTATAAACTTCGATTTGTCGTTCAATCAAATTAACTATCCAATAAACGAAGGCAGAAGGCAGAGGGCAGAGGGCAGAAGGTAAGTTCAGATGGGGTTTCTGACCCCA
>NZ_JBXXZH010000416.1:0-5240 GCF_059640475.1 Calothrix sp. CBUCES-K 9914 | reverse complement strand
GAATGATTGTTTTTTTTGGACGTTTAATAAGAAGTTGGAAGTTGGCAAACAATTAATATGGTGCTTTCAACCTATACGTGGGTGGTTTATTTATAAAATGCCTGCAATAGCAAAGATTATTGAATTAGAAACTGAACAAGAAACTGAACGTAAAGTCACTTGGGAAGTAACTATTCTTCCGGGTTTTTATGCGCGTCACACATACTATATGCAAGACTTGGGAAATGGACGCACTCGGTTCGGTTCTTGGGAAAAAGCTACTGGATGGAGTTTTAAACTTATGAAATGGTTTTGGGTTCCTCACTTTATATTTGTTAAAAACTGTTCGCTTCAAGGCGCCTCTAAGTTAGAACAAATATATACACAATATGGCTTACTAGTTTTGCACTAGTTCTTGAATTGCATTAACAATATCATCTGGCGTCACAGGTTTGGGAAGATGAGCTTGGAAGCCGGCGGCTATTGCGGCTTTTTTGTCTCCATCACCTGCATATGCTGTTAAAGCAATAGCTGGAGTTGCACCTCCTTCTTCATATGGCAGTTTACGAATAGAACGAATTAAACTGTAACCATCTTGCTCTGGCATTCCAATGTCGCTAACTAATACCATCGGTTTCACCTTTTTTATCACTTCAAGCGCCCGTTGTGCTGACTCAACTGCTACTATTTCGGCGCCTGATGCTTCTAATGCAAAAACTAAAAACTCGCGCGAGTCTGTATCATCATCTACAACTAATACTGTTATACCGGAAAGGGCTAAGTTTTGAGTGCTGAGTGCTGAGTGCTGAGTGCTGAGTGCTGAGTACCTTTCTTCTGACTCAGCACTCAGCAATTTTAACTCAGCACTCCCTACTAAAGGTATGCGAACCGTGAATGTGGCGCCTTTACCTTCTCCGGAACTATGTGCTGAAACGTTTCCACCATGAAGTTCTACGAGATGCCGTACTATTGCTAGTCCTAACCCTAAACCTCCATACCTCCGCGTTGATGAACCATCTGCCTGACGAAATGAGTCAAATACATATGGCAAAAAGTCACTCTTTATACCCATACCTGTGTCTTTAACGGTTATTTGAGCAAAGGTGGAATAGTTAGGAGTTAGGAGTGAGGAGTGAGGAGTTAGGAGTGAGGAGTTGGAGATGATATCTGGTTGCTGTTGCTCAACTCGTTCGAGTATTACTTCTACTTTTCCTGTGTTTGGTGTAAATTTTATCGCGTTTGATAGTAGGTTCCAAACGATTTGCTGTAAGCGGTTGGGGTCGCCAAGAACTTCAAATTTTGGATTTTCCTGCGGACATGAATGGATTTTGGATTTTAGATTATCACTGCCTAATCCATTCATCTGCGAAGCAAAATCCAAAATCGAAAATCTAAAATCGATTGATTTTGCTTGCGCTGCGAGACGCATCGTATCGATTGCTGCTTCAATTGCGGGTACTAAGTTTGTTTTTAGAGGTTTTAAACTTAATTTACCGCGAATGATACGCGATACATCAAGTAAGTCTTCGATTAGTTGAGTTTGTAATTTGGCGTTGCGTTCGATGGTTTCTAACGCGCGTTCTGAAGTTGCGGCATCTACGGAACGGCCTCGTAATATTTTAGACCACCCTAAAATAGCGTTGAGGGGCGAGCGCAGTTCGTGGGAAAGTACGGCTAAAAACTCGTCTTTGATGCGGTTAAGTTCTTCTAGCTCTTCTTTTTGCTCGCGCAGTTTCATCTCCGCGCGTTTAATAACAGTAATATCACGAGCAACACTAAGTATAGTTTCGATTGAACCATCAGTTCCGTACTCAGGAACCATTCGCACATCGAGGTAACGTGTACCGTTTTTATAAGGATATTCTAATTCAAAAAACCGCCCTTCCTGCTGAGTTAGTACGGTTTGCATTTCTTCAACCCACTGAGTATAAACAAATTCTGGAATTAGATTTTGTTCGTAGGGAGTTTTGTTGAGTAAATTTTCTAGTGGGAAATCTGTAATTTGAGAAATTGCAGGGCTGATATACAGAGTACGAAAATTCGTATCGAAGCGGATAATAATATCGGGTGAATTTTCTACGAGCGCCCGAAATTCTTGTTCACGACGGTATAATTCGGTTTCGGCTTTTTTACGGGCTTTTATTTCTTCGCACTGTCGCAAGGCACGTTGTATCGATGGCACTAACCTGTCGAGACGCTGTTTCAGGACATAATCTGTGGCGCCGCTTTTGAGCGTTTCGATAGCAACTTCTTCACCCATCGTTGCCGTCACAAAAATAAACGGCACTTCAGGACATAGCTGCTGCGCTATTTCTAAAGCGGCGATACCATTGAACCCAGGTATGGAATAATCAGAAAGTATCAGGTCATAACAGGACGAACACAGTTTAGCTTTAAACTCCTCACCTGTTTGTACCTGAATTAGTTCGCAGGTAATGCCTCCCTCGGCGAGTATCGCTTGGATTAATTCTGTATCTAACAGGCTATCTTCAAGCAAGAGAAACACTAGCTGTGACATATCATCTTAACTCCTATCTAATTCCTTGAGCATTACTACGCGCGGGAGGTATTGAACCTGGAGGTGGTTCATTTATTATTGCCCAAAATAATCCTAGCCCTTTAATAACATCCACAAATTCGTGAAAGTCAATAGGCTTAACTACATAGGCATTTGTCCCTAGTTCATAACAGCGCGCTAGGTCATGTTCCTCGCGCGAACTTGTCAAAACTACTACTGGAACAGTCCGGAGCAAGTTGTTTGCTTTCAGTTCTGACAATACCTCAATTCCATCTACTTTCGGTAACTTTAAGTCGAGTAGAACTACTACCGGGTTGCCCTCACGGCGCAAGCGGTACATACCTCTACGGTATAAATAATCTAAGGCTTCCTCACCATCCCGAACGACGACAACCTCGTTACCGAGATGATTTTCAGCCAGCGAAGTCAGGATTAACTCTACATCATTAATGCTGTCTTCGACCAGGAGTATGCGCTTTAATTCCATTGACCTTTCTTTAATCTCCACTCCTGACCTCTTCTAATGGTTGCAATATCTCACTGTTCTTCGGTAAAGAAAAGTAAAATGTTGCCCCAATATCAAGTTCGCCAATAGCCCAAACACGCCCACCGTGACGGTGAATAATACGTTGCACGTTTGCTAGTCCAACTCCAGTACCTTCAAATTGAGGGTCTGTATGTAGGCGTTGAAATACACCAAATAATTTATGTATATAACGCATGTCAAAACCAATTCCGTTATCTTTGACGTAGAATACTACTTCTTGAGTACTCATTGCTAAGTTTTGAGTGCTGGGTGCTGAGTGCTGAGTGCTGAGTGCTAAGTTTTGAGTGCTGAGTGCTGAGTGCTGAGTGCTGAGTAGGCAGTAAGGAGTTGGAGGAGTATTTTGTTTTTTTAGTCTCTCTTCTTCCTTAGTTCCTGGTTGCTTACTCAGCACTAAGCACTCAGCACTTTCCACTTCTTTTTCAGCACTTTCTACTTCTTTTAGGGTGCCAATTGTAACGGATGCCACTTCACGAGTTTTGCTATATTTTAAAGCGTTTTCGATCAAATTCCGCAAAACTAGGCGCAGCATTGATGGGTCGCCTTGTACCTGGGGAAGAGTTTCTACATACCATATTACCTGGCGATTTTTTATTACATCGTGGGAGTCTCGCTTCACTTCTTCCACGAGTAAATTCATATCTAATGTTGTATAGCGAATTTCCGCGCGTCCCATGCGTGAAAATGCTAATAAGTCATCAATTAGTTTACCAGCTTGGGCTGTTGCGTCAACTACTGTATTGATATATCGTTTGCTGGTAGAGTCTATTTCTTGTTTTTCTAAGCGTTTTTTTAACAAGTCAATAAACCCTGCTATATGACGTAAAGGCGCCCGTAGATCATGAGATACTGAGTAAGAGAATGATTCTAATTCTTTATTTGCGGCTTCAAGTTGAGCGGTGCGCTGTTTTACCCGTTCTTCGAGGGTTTCGTTGAGGTGCCGCACTTCAGCATCGGCACGTTTTCTATCAGTAATATTTAAGATAAACGCTACTGATTGGCTGCGGTCTTCACCATGAAGTATATAGCCTATTAATACATCAACGCGCGTTCCATCTTTACGAATGTATTGCTTTTCGTAAGGAGTGCAACTTCCGCGCGCTAATGCTTCTGTAATACCTGCTTCGTCTAAAGGTAAATATTCAGGTGGTGTAATATCAACCCAGCTAACTCGAAGAGCTTCTAAATCTTCGCGCGTATAACCAATAATATCTAAGAAGGCATCGTTTGCTTGGAAGACACCACCTTTAGTGTCACCGTATAACATACCTATAACATCAGATTCGGCAAATAAGCGTAGCCTTTCTTCGCTTTGCCGTAAAGCTTCTTCTGTTTTTTTACGTTCGGTAATATCATGGGCTACAGCATACATTAACCCAGCTTCAATATCAGGTACTGAGTTCCACACTAACCATTTATACTCACCGTTTTTACAACGATAGCGGTTCTCGAATTTTAGTGTTGTGGTGCCACTTTTTAAATTTTCGAGTTCGCGTAAAGTTGGGGCAATATCATCTCTGTGAATGAAATCTAAAAATGGAGTGGAGAGTAATTCTGTTTCGCTATAACCAAGTGTATTTACAAAAGCAGGGTTTATACGTTTGAAATAACCATCAAAACCAGCAATACTTAGTAAATCTATCGAGACATTAAAGAATTTATCACGTTCTGCTTCCGCGCGCTTTCTTTGAGAATTATCTAATACAAATGTTACTGTTGCTTGCTCTTCGACTAATCTATAACCAATAATTACAGGAATACGCGAACCGTCTTTACGAATATACTCTTTTTCATAGGTCGTACAAACACCCTTTGTTATTGCTTCGACAATACCCGCTTCATCTACAGGCAAATATTCTTTTGGTGTTAAATTGTGCCAGTTCAGTGTTTTATTATCAACATCTTCTCTTGTATACCCTATCATCTTCAAAAAGGCGTTGTTTGCTTCGTAAATTTCACCTTGGAAATTTGAATAAATAATACCAATTATATCGGAGTCTACAAACAAACGTAGCCGCTGCTCGCTTCGTCGTAATGCTTCTTCTGCTTTTACTTTGTCATCTATATCAGTACATGTACCTAACCATTTTGTAATATTATTCTCTGCATTATGCATTGGTACTGCACGGGCAAGAAAATAACGGAATGTACCATCATGGCGCCGTAAACGGTATTGAACGTCGCGCATAGGGGTTCCAG
>NZ_JBXXZH010000415.1:0-5281 GCF_059640475.1 Calothrix sp. CBUCES-K 9914 | reverse complement strand
CTAAAAAAAGGAATAAGAGCATTACAATCAATAGCACAAGAACAAAATCGAAGCGACGGTGCTTTAGAAATTAATCGAGAACCCGTTGAAGTAATCAGCGATTTATTAGATGATGTAGGCGCCGAACCTGATAGAGATATTACAGTAGTACCAGCAAAAGAAGTCAAAGCCAGAGATATAGCTACTTTATCAATCAGTTTTGAAGTTAGGTAGCGTTGATTTTTTGCATAACCTCCCCTCCCTGAGAGATATACGTAAGTAGGAAAGAAAAACTATTATACACAGTAAATCAAATGAATAGGCTCACATACTTACTCGGCGCCGTTGTACTAGGTACAGTTGTTTTCACAGCCAAAGCCGAAGCTCAAATAAGACAGCAACCTGAAGCACTGCTTATTGCACAAACCAAACCACAGGATAAGGAGCAACCCGTATCAATTCCTACAAACTTAACGAATAATGATGAGAAAAAGATTGAAGCATTGATAAATCAAGCATCAGAAGATATTGAAAAGGGTAACTTGACAGCAGCGATTGCAAAATGTGACGCAATTTTAAAAATTGACAAACAGAATTTTCCTGCATATGTGCTTCGAGGTCTTGCTAACACTGGATTAAAACAATATCAGGTTGCAGTTACCGATTTTGAACAAGCCATTCAGATTAACCCTAACTCTCACTATTCCTACTTTGGTAGAGGATTTGCTCGTTATCACCTAAAACTTTATCAAGAATCACTTGCTGATTTTGACCAAACCATCAAAATCGAACCTGAATATGCTCATGCTTATTATTGGCGAGGTATTAGCAAAGGGTTTCTGGGCAACAAGCAAGGCGCCATTTCTGACTTAGGCACTGCGGCGGAACTTTACAAAAAGCAAGGAAAACCAGAGGATGCCAAAGATGCGCTTGATTTGATTAAACAAATTGGTTAATAGCTGATTTATAACATAAATTCGTTCGATATAAAATTTTGTGCGCCATTGGCGCACAAAATTTTTGGTCTCTTGTCTTTTCAACAATAAAACTGGTTTTAACAATACATAACTTCAAATATGAATCAAAATTGAATTATATAAGTAGGTGGGCACCAAAAAAGTCAACTATGTTAAGATATATAAATACTGAGAATGCATCTACAAGGTGATTTGTGTATGGGGGCACGTTTAAGGGTATTCCTCACTCAGGAGCAAGACCGAACTCTATTAAATCTTAGAAAACAGGATGTACCACAGAAAGTTCAAGACAGAGCGGAAATAATCAGGTTAAATGCACATGGCTGGTATGTGGAGAATATAGCCACCCACTTTGACTGGAATGAGAAAACAGTAAGAAAAGTGTTGCATCAATGGAAAAATCTCGGTTTAGACGGACTTTGGGAATCTCCTGGTCGAGGGGGGAAACCAAAATGGTTCATAGAGTGACATCGTATTTTTAGAAGAATGCTTAAGAGCTGAACCACGCACATACAATAGTTCTCAGTTAGCTCTCAAGTTGAAAACAGAATGCAATGTACAAATGAGTCCCGACAGATTAAGACGGGTACTCAAAAAA
This sequence comes from Calothrix sp. CBUCES-K 9914, assembly GCF_059640475.1. NCBI lineage: Bacteria > Bacillati > Cyanobacteriota > Cyanophyceae > Nostocales > Calotrichaceae > Calothrix > Calothrix sp. CBUCES-K 9914. Next base: position 3,727 of record NZ_JBXXZH010000415.1, on the reverse strand, counting down.
AGGGGATTGATTGGAAGCGATCTAGAAAAAGCCATAAAGGAAAACAAGACCCAGTAGCGCGCGCAAACAAGCAATCAGGCCTGGATATGCTGGAATTGGCAGCTGCAAGTGGCGAAATAGATTTAAAGTATCTGAATGAATCAGGATTTTGTGTATGGAGTGAGCCTGGTTATACTTATTACTTTAGAGGTGAGCAAAAACGCATAGAACAAACAAAACGTCGTGGTTGTAGATTAAGCATTATAGCCCACATTCCGCACCCCGTGGCGCCACATGCAATAAATGAGTACTAAACAACGATAAAGTACATAAATACAATAAAGCCTAATGAGAATTAATACTATTTACTTTAGTTGTTATGTATTAACTGTGTTTTAGCTAGTAAGGTTTTAATACAATCTAAAGTCAAAGAAAAATTTGCTTGAAGTAATATTTCGCACTACCTATCAACTACGTAAAAGTCGCGTTAAAAAGTAAAAATATTACAGCAATTCTAACTGTAAATTAAGCAGACTTAAAGATAATTTAGATACAATAATAGTATAATTACTTAGTTTTTTTTTCACTTTTAGATGACGCAAACGCACACAAAAGTGAACAAGAACCTCAAATAGTTGATATTTAACTAACAATAATGTTTTTGAATATACGCGACAATACTTAGACTGAATCGTATTATAAATATAAATAAAAATATACTATATACTTGGCTGTACGATAATAAAATTATACACTTTAACATACAAGTGAAGCATTGGATAAATTTAAGCGCCTAAAAATGTGAAAATATAAATGAATACTTCAAATGCATGTACTGTTATGTCTAACCTCAAAGATATTGAAGTCCAAAATCTCGACCATTTAGGAATAGTTGCAGGAATAATCGATTCAATTGGATTAGTAGAAATAATCAATGAATCGTTAGGAACTGATGTTTCAGAAAAAATTAGTTCTGGACATGTAGTCAAAGCCATGATTTTAAACGGACTTGGTTTTGTTTCTAGTCCATTATATATGTTTTCAAAATTTTTTGAAACAAAGCCATGCGAACATTTAATAGGAGAAGGTGTTAAAGCTGAATATTTAAATGATGATAAATTAGGAAGAACATTAGATAAATTATTTGACAGAGGGCTAACAAATACTTTTCTAGCTATAGCTTTGAACGCTGTTGAAAAGTTTTCAATTTTACTATCGTATTTACATTTAGATTCCTCTTCATTTCATACACATGGTCAATATAATTTTGAAAATACTAATGCTCTTCATGAAAGAAAAAATAGTATTTCTGAAGAGGTTGAATCACCACAACCAATTAATATTACTTATGGGTATTCAAGAGACCATCGACCTGACCTAAAACAATTTATTATTAATTTAATCTGCTCAGGAGATGGAGACATCCCTATATTTTTTAAATCAGCATCTGGAAATGAAGCCGATTCATCCAGCTTTGGAAAAATACTAGCTGATTTTAAAAAGCAAATACAAGTTGATAGTTTGATGATAGCAGATAGTGCATTGTATACAGCATCTAATCTAATTTTATTAACTAATATAAAATGGTTATGTCGAGTACCTTTTAGTATATCCGAAGCAAAGAAATTAGCTTCAGAACTAATGCCATCAGAATTTACAAAAAGCCAAATATTAGGGTACTCATATGCAATGGTAACTAGCAATTATGGAGGAATACAACAACGATGGCTAGTAGTCGAAAGTTCTTGAAGGAAAAAATCTGATTTACGTCAATTAGAGAAAAGAATTTTGAAACTAGAACAAAACGCATCTAGCCAGTTAAAGAAGTTACAGAAAGAAAAATTTAATTGCTATCAAGATGCACGATTAGCAGCCTCTAAGCTATCTAAAAAATTTAAGTATCATCAACTTAAGAATATTATAGTTATTGAGAAGCCATCAAATACTAAGATTTCAGCACAAGAATCATTTTATCAAGTGAATGCCACTTTATCTAAAAATGAAGGCGCGATAACGGCTGAAATACAATGTGCCGGACGTTTTATTCTTGCAACAAATGTTTTAGATGAAACATTACTCAGTAATGATTCTATGATTTCTGAGTACAAAGCACAGCAATCGTGTGAAAGAGGATTTGGATTTCTAAAAGACCCTTTATTCTTTACTGATAGCGTATTTTTGAAAAATCCTAAAAGAATTGAAGCTTTAGCTTTTATTATGGTTTTATGCTTACTTGTTTATACTCTTGCACAACGACAACTGCGACTAGCTTTAAATCATGCGAAATCTACGATTAAAAACCAACTAGGTAAACCAACCACTTCTCCAACGATGCGTTGGGTATTCCAGTGCTTTCAATCTATCCATATTCTTATACTTAATAATCAAAAACAAATATCTAATTTAAACGAGGATAGGCTATTTATACTTAGCCTTTTACCAGAAAATTGCCGACAATACTATAACTGTTAAATTTATATAATCATTTGGTATAAATTATTTTTTTACAAAGGGTGAGTTCCTCATTGCTCTCGCTCTCAATCAACATGTTTTTAATTATATTCATACAGAAAAAGATTAACTAAATTAAAAATAACTAAAGCTTTATATAAGATTTGATTATTTAATTAGTATTTGTATTTCTTAAAATTTTTCTAAAACCTTATTGTTCATTATTGAGAATGAATTAGTCCTACAAAAGACATGAATATTTTCTTCTAATGGATTTAAAAGTATTATTTAATACCACTTTGCTAAATTTATTTCAGTAAAAACATCATGCGGTGCCTGGAGGTGCGGAATGTGGGTTTAATAGTATTTTTAAAGGCGCCAAAATAAATGGTGTAAAAATGGTGTAAACGTCTTTTATTGGTCTGAAACCCTTGTAAATAGGGAAAATTTTTCGGACTGAAAATCCTCGTGTCACGAGTTCAAGTCTCGTTCCTGGCATCCAGTTTACAAGCCTAATTGGTGTAATAAGTGGTGTAAGTCCAGCTTTAACCTGACTACGCGCTGACTAAATAGGGCGGTTAAGGCGCCGCTATTAATCAGGTTTGCTTATAACTGAGGTTTTAGCAATCCCTTCTCTTTTACCCTGTTAAGAAATTTATAAAATGCGCTTGAGTGCAAATTTGTTCTAACTATAACGTTTGGTATCTCATCGACCATTGAGCAATCTGGGCTTGCAGAAAAAAAGAATGACTGCCATTCAACTGTACTATGCGGGATATTAAGATCAAAGGTTGTAAGGTTAAAGCTCGGGTCTATCAAATTTTTAGATGTTATATCGACAATATTACCGAAAAATATTCTCATCATGTGTCTTGAAAATCATATTATAAACACAACTGAGATTATTTTGTAAGTGTAGGTACATGAAAGAAAAGTGTAAGTGGGGATATTATCTTATTCTTCTTCACGTTAAAAAAGAAGCATCACGCCACGTGATTATAAGCATAGACAAATTATTAATTGGCTCTCCTTATTATATTCACGGATTTCGAGATGGAATATTAAAACACATCTCCGAGATGGCAGTTATTTACTTTGCGAAGCATCCAAAAGCAAGATATTGTACAATTACAGGTGAAATGCAGTACGACCAGTGTGAGAACATCGAAATGCGTGCAACAGTCGTGACTGCACTTGTAGATGGTCGAGAATTTAGGAAACTGATTGAACTATATGAAGGACCAATAGACGAAATTAATCGATATCCTGAGTTGGCTGTAACACTGTCTTGTAAATA
>NZ_JBXXZH010000414.1:0-5298 GCF_059640475.1 Calothrix sp. CBUCES-K 9914 | reverse complement strand
AATAAACTAGTTTTGGCGCCAGTAGTTTGATAAATTATATTTGCCGTATTTTCAATCTCTGAAGCTGCTAGTTGTGGACTCATACTACGATACCAGTGATGCCAAGTATGGTTGCCAATGACATTACCATCTGCTATGACATTTTTCGCTAGAGTAGGATAAGCTTTGACATTCTCTCCTATCATGAAGAATGTTGCTTTAATGTTGTTTTTGCGAAGTATATTTAGTATTTGGTCTGTAGAATGAGCCGCTGGTCCATCATCAAAAGTCAAAGCAATATATTTTTCTCCTTTTTTAAGTTCTGCTTGGTACAACGTTGAAGAAGCAAATTTTGTTGGTACGCTGAAATAAATATTTTTTTGAATTTTTGACTGTGCTTGCTGTGCTTGATTTCTTTGTGCAACAGCTTCTACTCGATGCCGTTGACTTAACAATACACTATAGCTAAAAATACTAATAGAGGATATTATCAATATTAAGGGTAATCGCCATAAAATAAACGACTTATTAATTTTCATTTCTTTATACCATAATTACTAAATTTAATATGAAGCTGCAACTATCAATGCTTTCATTGCATAGTTGATTTACTATATATTTTAATATATTAAAAGGTAAATATGATAATTATCTGTCAATTATGTGTAAATGTTGTGACATTTTACAATTATATTAGTAATACACTATATTAATTTTTGTTACTTCTAACTATTTAAATGTGCTTGAACAACATTTTTTCAAACACCTGACACACAAGGGTTTGAAACCTTTGCTGGTGCTTTATCATAATAAATTCTCTGACTATCTCATATTTATGAGAAGAGTTTTCTTCAAAAGCTATCAACATAATGGGACGCAGTACACCTAGTTCAACCTCTTTTTTTACCATTAACTCCGAAAGAGCAGCGGCGCCTACTCCATTTTCAACTGCGGCTTTCACCATTTCGCCACTGGTAAATTCTAATATTGAATTTAGTTTACTTGTTTCTATTCCCCACTGTTGTAATGCTTGTTCAAATCTTTGTCGTGTCCCAGAACCAGGTTCTCGCATTACCCAATCTGTTGTGATGAGTTCGTCTAAATAAACAGAACCGCGTTCGTACCAAGGGTGAGTTTTTCCTACAACAATGACTAGCCTATCATTCCCGACTATCTTCTTGTCTAAATTAAATGTGTCCGAGTTAACTTCCCCCTCAACCAAACCCAAATCAAACAAACCGGAAACTGTGCCAGCAATAATTACTTCGGTATTGGCAAGAGTACAATTGACCTGGATGCCGGGATATTGACGTTTAAATAGACTAATATAATCAGGTAGCCAGTAATTACCAACAGTTAGACTAGCTCCCAGTTTTAATTCTCCTCGTTGCAAATTGTTTAATTCGCGCAAACCCCGTTCTGCTAAAGCTACCTGGTCTAAAATTTTCTGAGCTTCGACTTGTAACAATTTTCCTGCCTCGGTAATCTCAATATGGCGGTTAATACGATGGAAAAGTTTTACTCCATATTCTTCTTCTAATCCCTGAATTGCTCCACTTACCGCAGGTTGACTAATATATAGTGCTTCTGACGCGCGCGTAAAGTGCATATGTTCTGCCACGGCTAGAAAAATCTTTAGTTGGTCTAGTGTCATCTTTGCCATTGAATAAATATCCTAATATTTCAGTACTATACATAAGTTTTATTTATTTAATTTCGAGATTAGCAACATTCCACTTTATATATGCTGCCGCTGTACATGATTTAAGTACAGGCTTTGCAAAGCAATCTTATATACCTATTATCTTCAAAAATCAAAGGTTTTTGCACAAAAAAATATTGTTTACTGGCGCTATTTTATTAAGATTTAAAAATACTAAAAAAAGATAGAAATGCCGTAGATTGTTCGACTAGATATAAAAGTTAAATTGAGTGAATCACTTGAGTTTATCGTTTTGATAACTAAATAATATTGCCTATAGTCTAACAATTGATTACGGTTAAATGAGTTGTGAAATAAAAATAGACACACTTGTTAGCAACAAAATTATTCATGCATAAAAATGGAGGTAAGCATTATGATACTGTTTTTACTATTAGGGGTTTTTGCTGGAGCATTGAGTGGGTTAATCGGAATTGGTGGTGGAGTAATTATTACACCTGCCTTAATTTTTTGGTTTGGCTTTTCTCAGCATCAAGCGCAAGGCACTACATTAGCTTTATTGGTTCCTCCAATTGGAATTTTAGCTGCCTGGACTTATTATCAGCAGGGATACGTAGATTTAAAAATAGCTTCGCTCATTTGTTTAGGTTTCTTTTTTGGTGGACTTATCGGCGCCAGACTTGCCACGAATATACCTAATTATTGGTTAGAAAAAATATTTGGCTTTGCGTTAATGGCTATCTCATTAAAGATGATTTTTAGTCAAAAAGTCAAATTAAATCATACCTCCGGATAGGCGTATCGCCTGTCCCTTATGTTTGATGAACTGGCTTTTCAGCCTATCCTACAAGATTTATCTGGGGATATTCTTTAATTAGAATACTCTTATAATTCCTGCAAACTTACTAACTCCAAGCGCGGTAGAATGTACTCTCCAGCTATTTACTTCTTGAGAGGCATCTAGGCATCTAGCTATCTTCTAATAGCTGATGTGTTGATATGAGTTCCTGCAAAAGTTATTAAAGCCAGCAGAGGTGCTGGCACAGCCTAATTATTTTATGCTTATAGACTTACTAAGTTCTTCTGCTCCACGCTTTTTGATAACTCGTGCGGGGACACCCACTGCAACTGAGTAAGGAGGAATATCTTTTGTAACCACAGAATTGGCGCCAATAACGCAACCTTTTCCGATAGTGACTCCATCCAATACCTTAACTCCAGAACCTAACCAGCAGTCATCCTCAATTACAATTCCCTGACGAGTCACTCCTTGCTCTCTTATGGGCAACTCCAAATCAGCAAAATTATGATTATTCGCAAATATTCCTGACTGCGCTGCAATCAGGCAGTTTTGACCAATTCTTATATTTCCAGGGCCAGCAATACAAGTACCTAGTCCAATGAAAGTATTTTGATTGATATGGATAAACGTGTCATCTAGCGCTCCTATATTAACGTTACGCTCAAGAACAACTCTATTTTCTAGACGAATTTTATTTTCTTTATTTTCTAGACAAATTTTATTATTACTGCAGCCTCTTCCATCCATACAAACACCTTTAAAAATATACACACCATTTCCAATTTCAATAGAACTGGCTCCAAAAAACTCAACATTGTCTTGAATAAAAACAGAGCTACCTAAGCGTGCAAAAATAACACGATATACGATATTTCTTAACTTTACACCTAAGAAAATTGTGGGAATATTTCCGAAAACGGTCATTAATAAAAGCTCTTTCAAACGTTCGCATTTGGAAATAAATTGCAACTTATTCATGGATATATTCTCTCTTCAAAAAAATTGTGGCAGAAATATTACATGTAAGGTCTTTACATACGTCTTAGATTCGTAAATTTTCAAAACCTAGGCGTTATTAGTACAAGATATGCTTACAAAGGTACTTACTAGCAAGCATATTTATTTCAATAAATTATGCATATACCGCAAGAGTAAATCATTGGTAAAATCGCACGTTGTCGAAACCGAATTATATTCGGTTTATACATTTTGGATTGCTATAGCTGCTATTTTAACTGGCGTTCGCTTATTTTTAGAGCTAAAGGGAAATTAAAGCCTTGATATGAAAGAAAAAAGGCTATTCCTAAGTATTTTTTGATTTACAGTAACATTTATAACCATCAGATAAACCTCTCAGAGGCGATTATTTGAGGCATAGGGATAGCGTAAATCATAAAATAGAGCTTCCGTCCTGTACCAAATAAAAATGCCTGAATCGATTGATGAGTCTGGATTACAAGCCCAGTAAGCATTAATTAAATCGAGAGTTCAATGCAGGAGCGAACGGGCAGTTTTAAAGCAACAGCAAAGACTCCTTACTTACGTCAAGTAAAGATGTAATTTATTGATTTCGCTGTATTCTTTACAACTAGTTAAGCAAAAATTTAATATTAAGGTGGAGTATCACCAACTTCAGCCATAACGTTGAAATCTACCATCGGAGCAAACAAGTAAATACTTCCGCGATTACTGTAACGGCTAAGAAGCAGCCTACTTGTAGATTGTGCCGTTGTAATCATAAGGTACAAAAGTAACTTACATCAGTACTAAAATGCCTTTATAAATAAAAAGCAAATACTTTTACTTTTCTATTAAATAATAAAATTGCAGAACAATTTTAAAGTTATAACATTCTTTTGCGGCAGAAATGTAAAATTTATGTAAAGCCCAAAAAACTCGTGACTTTTGATCAAGCTTATTTATATAGATTGGAAACGTGATTTTTACCTAGGTTCTAGTCGGATTGCTACATCTACTTGTTTCAAAAGCGTATCTAAAGAATGCGAATTATCCAGCACCACATCCGCACGCGCGATTTTCTCAGCTAGTGGCATTTGACTATTTATTCGAGCTTGAGCTTGTTCTAAAGTTAAATTATTACGCTGCATTAATCTCTGTAACTGCTGTAATTCTGAACAGCTTGCAACCCATGTTTCAGTTACTATATCAGTTATTCCAACTTCAAATAATAAAGGGATAACCAATACCAAAATACTATTATGTGATATAGCTATTTCTTGATTAAATCTTTCTTTTACATAAGGATGAATTAGACTCTCAACCCAAAGACGTTCTGATTCATTCTTAAATATTATTTCACCTAATTTAGCACGATTTAATTCATTATCTAATAAAATATCTTTGCCGTAACGCTGTGCTATTTGATTTAATATTGGTGAAGCAGCAGCAACTGCATCGCGTGCGTATATATCAGCATCTAATATAGGTAATTTATAAGTTTGTCCTAAATAGTTTGCTACTGTACTTTTTCCTGTAGCTATACCACCTGTTAGTCCAATTATGCGTTTCATTTAAATATTTTAACTCGTGACTCGGCGCCTTGTAAGTAAGGTTGCGTGACGCTACCAGTTATGAGCTTCGTTGAAAATTTTTGGTAGCGTCACGCACCCTACTTAATTCCCCATTCAATTAAAGCTTGCGTTAATCCAGGTAAAGTGTATTCAGCAGCTTCAACATCTACGTGTCCGATAAATGTACGGCAACTTTTTGAAGTTTGTGGACCTATCGAGGCAATACAAACACCCTCTAAATAACTATCTATGGAGTTGTCGGTGAATACTTGTTTTGCTAATTCACAGAAAAATTGTACTGTTTTTGAACTAGCAAATGTAAT
>NZ_JBXXZH010000413.1:0-5363 GCF_059640475.1 Calothrix sp. CBUCES-K 9914 | reverse complement strand
TATAAATTTATACGAAGCTGCACCTTAATCATACTTGGCTCGCTACAAGTTTTTTTATAACTACGCCTTCATACCTGTGCGTCAGCGTCTCTGTACTAATAGATAGGATAGTTCATTTGGTAAATATAAAAATAAGTAATAACACTGTTGAATCAGCTAGTTAGCGTTCTTTCTTAAGTGTTATTACTTATTACATCCAAAAATTACTACTTTTACACTTAAGTAGTTAATGTTTTATAAGCAACACTTTTGATTTAGATGGTATTCTATTGCCCGTCTGGTGTTGAAAAAAATAGTTCAAAATTACTATTATGCACCAATGTTGATTTTTGCAATGTGTTCGTTAAATTATATTACATCTATGAAATATATAGATATACATCTATAAGTACTTGGTCAAGGAAAAATTTATATTTGTTTACATTTGGCAACGGATTATGAACGGATGTAACGGATGTAACAAATAACTCATCCGTTACATTCGTTGCCTTAACTGCTTAAGGCTTTTAGGAACCGCTGTAAACCTCGTAACATGTTAGGTTTTTTAGCAGGCGCCTCTACAGACGAGTTAGCGGTATTTCCTTTGGCAAGGATATTATCAATTTCTTCACCCGAAGGTTTATGGGGTAATTCAATGATTTTTTCGTAGTTGCCGTCATTTTGTGCCCATATTTCCCACATTCCAGGGTAGCAGCGGAAAACTGCGGCTTCTTCAAAAATTGGACGTAGATGGTAACATGATTCGATAGTTTTGATAAATCGTTCACGAATTTGACGCGCGGCATAACCAATACCTACGGTTCCTGAATCTTCAAGACGTGGGTTTAGCATTATGAAGGGACGCTGTTCGCCAATTAACTGACAAAGCTGTTCTAGTTGGGGAACTTCCTGCGAAGTTGGGGAGATGAACAGGAATATTTCATCTTCGGGTTGAATTTTAGATTCAAGCGAAGCTGTGCGACCTGTACCAATATCTTCAATACGGTATGGTACACTCGCCCAGTCACGACGCGCAAGCGCACTGGCGCCAGCATCTGCGAATAAAACTTTAAATTTATCGCCGTAAGCTTCAAAAGCTGGGATAAATTGCTCTGCCACAGGCATAAACTTGAGTTCGGGAAACAGCAACTCGACCTGTAAGCGAGTATGACCATCAGCTATCGCAGCTTGAGTTGCTTGTTGTGCCTGGATAATAGCGTCTTCTAAAGTCTTTGGTAATTCAGCCATTTGCTTTTAGCTAATTAAAAAACTATTTTATTATTTCCGGGCTTGTTTAATTTCTCGAATTTATTGACATAAAAACGACTAGTTGGGCATTTCATCAATGCTACGTGGTTCAACTCGTGGTTGTTGGTTCATATCGTGGCGGAAACGAGAAGAAGTTTCATATGCTTTAATGCGTACTCTCTGGATGGAACCGAGAGGTTTATGTTGTGGAATGCAGTGCCAGGAACTAAACGACAGTACCTCATCAACATAAACTCTACGTGCAGGACTATATGGGTCTTGCGGAGGAATCGTGATTTTTCCTATAGGATGGTAAGGACTTTCTTCTTCAGACCAACGAACTGAGGCATCTTCTACGGGCATTCGCTCCAAGTTCGTGCAAAGCTGCGCGCGTAGTTCGTATTCAGCAGAGTTTGTTTTGAAGAACTCAACGATTAAATCTCTAAGAGTAGAATGATTATCTATTTTAACATTCTGCCCAATAAAAGGTAGAAGACTTGCTGATACAGGAACAGCGCTAATTTTGGCGATATAATCACCATAGCGAAGCGCTGCTGTAGTGTAGAATGTGTCACCTAAAATATTAGTTTCGGGCTTTGTTACTCCCAAAGAGGTGGGGTATAGTTCCAATCCAACTTTTTCGGTAACGGTGTTAACGGTACGAAGAGCGGTAGTTACAAGTTGCTGTGCTTCTTCGGGAACAGTTACAACTTTTTCCTGTGCTAACTGTTCTATCAGGTATTTTTTGACATCACCAGCAGGGAAAGTTGGGTGATTAATCATTAAGAAGTCTTGGGTAAGCGCATCTGAAGAAGACTCTAAAACTTTTTGTCCTTCTACGCCAATGACTTTAATTGCCATACCCCGAAATGAAGAAACGCCGTCTGGTATAATATCGCCGGGGGCATTTGAGAACCGAATGATGACAGGGTAAGTTCTCGGTGCCTGGAATAATCCTTGCGCTAAATGTTCTGGTAGATTATCGTAGATTTTTAGCTCTCCCTTAACAGCACCATGACCTTTAGCGTGGGCGCCGCGTAGTGCGTGTCGGTGCTTATCATATACAAAGCGCCGCATCCGCTCAAAAGAGGAGATGATGTCATCAATTACCTTATCCTCATCAGGCTGCTTGACTTCAACATCGTCGGAGTATCGTACATACAACTGGTTTTGGCTCGACATAAACAGCTTTAAAGATTGGGGGCACTTACCTACATTAGTACAACTAGCACCTAACGAAGAGATTGAATCAGAAATTAGTTGCTAAAATAGTCTTATTGCAAGAGTAAATAAAGCTGTGTCCATTTTTACTCGTTCTTACACAAGCAACACAACGGCGCCTGTACCAACCGAACCAGTTTGGCGTTTTAGTGTTTCTGAGTACCATGAAATGATTCACTTTGGTATACTTACTGAAGATGACCCTGTGGAATTGCTCGAAGGTTGGATAATTCAGAAAATGCCAAAGAATCCTCCACATTGAGTTAGTAATAAATTAGTTCGTAACACATTAGAACAAATCGTTCCCATCGGTTGCAATACTGCTCGGTTAAGGGAAATAGAGGGTAAAATAGTACTATTTTTGTTCGCGTTTTAAAAACGAGAACAGACATAATTGATTAGGTTATAGGTTATTTTTTCTCTTTCTGGCTCTCGTACAAATCTATCCAGTTTTGCCTGAGAGAATGAATCGTATTTTTTAAGGTGTCAATTTGCATCCTTCGTGTAACTTGCATAACAGCATCAATATGAGCGGAGCTTCCAGCTTTCCCCAAATGCTTATACTTACTCAATTTATTGGGAGTTTTCGTAAGGAAAACAGGCGTAGTCGCGTGTAATTTATAGTACCAGTAAGTTCCCTTTTGTCCTCGTGCCTGGTAGCGCAGGACACAACAACCTTCGGGCGCCACTTCTCCAGTAGATTGAATTTGCTGAATTTGTAGTTGTAAAGTTGCTATTGCTTGCTGCAAGAGTTCCGCTCTGGCAATAACATCATCTGTTTTCGTAGGCATTGACTGCTAAACTAGGGAGAATATTGTTCTCGTGTTTTTAACGAGAACGAATAATGGTTTAATTTATATTATCTTACAACAAAATTAAACCTTAATTCTGAGTGCTAATGACTCTAATTAACTTTGAATTCAACAATCAAGCCTTAAATCGAGCGCAATTGCTCCTGGCTCTTAACCAGGTAATCCCTACCAAGGTGATAATGCAAGCAATTATAACTACGGATAGTGAGCATCAGCGTCAAAGGATACTTCCTACACACGTAGTAATTTCTCTAATAATTGCTATGAGTTTTTGGTCTGATGATTCAATTGTTGATGTACTTAAAAATCTTGTTCATGGTTTTAATTCCTTACAAATTGTACTTCTAAAACGTTTTAAAATACCAACATCTTCGTCAATTAGTGAAGCTAGGCAACGAGTTGGCGCCGCCGTAATGACTCGTTTATTTGAAATGGTATGTAAACCGTTAGCTTCTCCTCAAACACCAGGTGCCTTTTTATGTGGATTAAGGATAATGGCTGTTGATGGGTCAGTTTTTGATGTTCCTGATACAGAAACGAATGCAAGAGTTTTTGGCTATCCTGGTTCTAGACCTGGTACGTATCCAGCTTTTCCAAAAGCAAGATTAGTTTTTTTGGTAGAAGCAGGTACACGTTTAATAATAGATGCGTTTTGTTGTCCTTACCGAATTGGTGAAAGAAGGGGTGCTTTAAAACTGTTACGTAGTGTCTTTAAGGATATGTTATTAATGTGGGACAGAGGGTTACATTCATTCAAGATGTTTAATGCAGCAATTAAACAAGGATGTCATGTTTTAGGCCGTGTGCCAGCTCATGTAAAATTTGAAGTTGTAAAAACTTTTCCCGACGGTTCTTATTTATCATGGATTGTTCCGGATGGGAAGTCGAGAAAGAAAGGTGCAGTTCGACTGCCAGTACGTGTAATTGAATATATAGTTGAAGAAAACGGCGTAGAAAAAGTTTACCGTTTAATTACTGATTTGATAGATATTGCTACTTTCCCGGCACTACTTTTAGCGTGCGAATATCATCAGCGTTGGGAGGCAGAGAATACTTTAGATGAATTAAAAGTTCATTTAAATGGTCGTAAAATTCCTATACGTTCTAAAAATCCTCGTGAAGTAGTTCAGGAAATTTATGGCTGGTTATTAGGGCATTATTGTATACGTTGTCTGATGTTTAAATGCGCTGAGGTCGCTGGTATCTCTCCGTTACGCTTAAGCTTTACTGGAAGCTTACGTGTTATTAAACGCGCGGTGACACTATTCCAACAAATTGATTCAGAAGCTGAAGTTATAAATGTATATTATAGTTGGCTAATTTGGGAAATTTTAGACTCAGAAATACCACCTGCACAACAAAGGAGCAATCCAAGAGTTGTGAAAAAAACTAGGTCTAAATTTAAAAGTAAAAAGCGATTACATCGAGGCAATGGTACTGTTAAGCAGCAGTTAACTTTCAAAGTCTTTGAAACTGCTGCTAGCACATAATAATTGTGAACAGTATAAACGAAAAACGGTTCAAATAATTGTTAGAAACTTTGAAATAATATTAAATATAAAATTACGTTCCTTGATAATATATTTGTCTAGGCATGAATTTCTGCGGGTTTATATATACTGCTTTAGTTCTCGTGTTTAAAACGAGAACTATATTTTCTTGATTTTACCCTTCATTCTTCCTTAACCGAGCAGTATTGCCATCGGTTGGTATGTTGATGCTCAAGAACCAGTTACTTTAGAAGATAGTGAACCGGAACCTGATGTTGTAATTGTACGAGGCGATACTCGTGATTATACAGAACGTCATCCTGGTGCCAATGATTTAGCTTTGGTTGTGGAAATAGCTGACTCAACTCTTGAGCGTGATAGAAGTTATAAAAAACGTATTTACGCGCGTGCAGGTATTCCGGTTTATCAGCTAAGGCAGAGGGCAGGAGGCACTTATGCTGAAGGGAATTCTGATTCCTGCCCTCTGCCTGTTACCGAAGGGAACAAGCGGGTATAAAACCCCACCGTCTATACGGTGTCTTCGTTCAGTTGGGGTCAGAAACCCCATCTGAACTTACCTTCTGCCCTCTGCCCTCTGCCTTCTGCCTTCGTT
>NZ_JBXXZH010000412.1:0-5388 GCF_059640475.1 Calothrix sp. CBUCES-K 9914 | reverse complement strand
TAGTTTTGTAGATTTGCGACTCATCTACAAGACCTGGGTTGCCAGGTATTTGATAACCATAGTTTTCATAACCTTGGCCAATGTAACTCGTCAAAACATCGGCGCCAGCACCTTGATAATAGACTGGTACGGGACGGTTAGAATGGTTTCCCCAACCGTATTTTAAGTTTGCGTCTGACCCCCAATAATGACCAACTTCTGAAGGTGTATCTAAGTCAGTCAATGCTTGGGCGCCTTTTGATTGCAAAATTTCTGGAAAATTCGGGTTGAGTGTCAAATAATGGTCATGGTCGGCAGTTACGATTAATAAATTATCATCCCAACCACCGTTATTTTCAATCCAGTTAATTGTAGAAGCGACGGCTTTATCAAAATCTAACATGGTGCCAATTAAGTTATCCATGTTATTGTCGTGTGCTGACCAGTCAACGTCACCACCTTCGACCATCAGCCAAAAACCATCTTTGTCTTTACCCAGAACATTTAACGCTGCGTCAGTTAACTCTTTAAGTGTTGGGTTTTCGTTGCGTTCTCTGGCAATGAAAGATGCGTCTGTTTCTCCCGGAAGTAAAGGTCTTTTCGTATCTACATTTAGTCCCTTGGTTGAGAATACGCTGAACATATCAAGTCCAGTCGTACTGTAATCTCCATCTGCTGAACTTACTGGTAAATTACCGTTTTGTCCGCGCGCACCATATAAACCAAGTAAACGATCACCTTTATTTGGGTCAAGATTATTTGCTGCTTCTGCTAACGTTGCCCCAGCATTGGCGCCTCTTTCCAAAAACTTATAATCGTAAATGTTACTATTAGGGTTTTTACTCAGTTCATTGTAAGTGGCTTCAGTAATGAACTCTTGTGTTCTTGGAGGTTCTACACCGTCTGGTAAAGGGTCGCTAGTATTCGATAAAGGATGTCCACCACCCAATAAAACTGTAGGTTGATATACTCGTAACTCTTGCTGAAGAATATTATCTATATTTGGATATTCACCGTCATACTTACTCCGACGGTTGACAGTCGCTGCCGCCGCACCAGGTGTAGCATGGTCGATAGGTACTGATGTTACTAAACCTGTAGATTTACCTGCCAAGTTGGCACTGACTAAGATAGTTTCTAAAGGTTGTTCATAAATATCAACACCAATAGCGTTGTTATAGCTTTTTACGCCAGTATATAAAGTAGTTGCAGTATTCGCAGAGTCAGGGTAACTGGACTTGATGTACTCTTTATCTGTACCGGGAGTCCAAGGAGTGGCGCCACCACGTACAGGGTCATAACCAACTAAGTTTCCGACAGCACCAGAAGCTACTGTTGCGCCTCCAGTTGGAGTAGTACCAGGATTAAAAGCTGGGTTAAACTGGAAACCTGAACGAATAGCGCTACCCCCTGTTGTTGGGTCGGCGCCATTCAAAGCAGAGTTATTAGTGCTATAAACTCCTGTACTGTCAGCAATTGTTGTACCGTATGTAGTAGAAAGCGTATAACCTGTTAAATTTTGAAAACTAAGTCCTTTACCTTCGCCTGATGTATAGTAATCGCTGAGATTATTACCTTGTTTACCCGATTGAATTTCTTTATAAATAGCGGCAGCACGAGCCATTTCCCAACCCATACCATCGCCAATCATGATAATGACATTCTTTGTCATGAAAATTAGTTCCTTTATATTTTTATCGAAATCAATTCTTTGACGCTAATGCCCGCCAAAATACGCAATATAGATAAAATCTATACTTTGTATCTTCAATTTTTCACTTACAGGTTAAGCAAAGAGTATATTCTTGTTTAAAAAAAAGTTAAATAATAAGTATATTTTTGTATATTCATTGATATTAATTATTATTATCTTTATGAATTATTTATTAAGAGTATTCTCAATAAAATCATGTAGGATAGGCTAGAAATAACCGGACAGGCTAAAAATAACCGGATAGGCAAGATGCCTATCCTACGGTGGCACAATTTTTGCATCAATAATATGGTATATACTCACCAGTGTATATACGTAAATACTTTTACAGAAGACAGTAAATAAATATAAGTAATAAGATATATAGATTGCCGAATAAAAAACTCTTTTTTAGCTGTTTATCAGGTAGACACATAACATATGGGAATAGTAATTTTTTTAATTGTTGTGATTGCGACTGTTGCTGTTGTAATCATGAATAGCTATAACGATTTGGTAGTGTTTCGGAATCGTTACAAAAACGCTTATTCTCAAATCGATATTCAATTGCAGCGTCGTTATGACTTGATACCTAATTTGGTAGAAACGGCAAAGGGATATATGAAGCATGAGCGTGAAACTCTTGAAGCTGTAATTAATGCTCGGAATTTAGCAATATCAGCGAGCGGTAAAGCTGCAAATAATCCTGGTGACCCTTCTGCGATGCAGCAGTTAGGTAATGCAGAAGCTATACTTACAGGTGCCTTGGGTCGGTTAATGGTAATTTCTGAGTCTTATCCTGAACTCAAAGCTTCGGAAACGATGACGCGAGTTATGGAAGAACTTTCTTCGACAGAAAACCGCATTGCTTTCGCGCGTCAAGCTTTTAATGATGCGGTGACACTATATAACACCAAGCGCGAAGTTTTCCCCAGCAATTTGATTTCAAGCTCGTTTAACTTTGCTTCTGCAAATTTACTTGAAGAAGCTGCACCCGAAGTTAGAAATGCTCCGCGCGTATCTTTTTAGTTGTTAGTTTGCTTTTGTTGCCATGAATTTTTTTGAAAATCAGGATAAAGCGCGTCAAAATACCCAGCAGTTATTTCTGTTGTTTGGACTGTCGATCTTAATTATGATTGTGGCAGTTTATATTGCCATGCTATTCTTTTTTCGTCTGGCGCCACATATTTGGTGGCATCCACAGCTATTTATCGCAGTTGCTGGTGTAACATCAGTTGCAATTGGACTGGCTAGCGCTTATAAAATAGCTTGTTTGCGCGAAGGAGGCTGGGTTATTGCCGAACAGTTAGGGGGACGCGAAATTATAGATGACATGGCTAACGAGCGCGAACGTCAACTATTAAATATTGTAGAAGAAATGGCGATAGCGTCAGGTGTTCCAATTCCACCTGTTTACATTCTTGATAGAGAGTATAGTATTAACGCCTTTGCTGCTGGGTTTACAATTAATGATGCGGTAATTGGTGTGACGCGCGGTTGTTTGGATAGTTTTGACCGCGATGAATTACAAGGTGTAATTGGACACGAGTTTAGTCATATTCTTAACGGGGATATGGCGATAAATCTACGGTTGATGGGATTATTGCACGGAATCTTATTTATTTACATCACTGGGGAATTGTTACTGCGTACTCGTGGTGGTTCGCGCGACAAAGGTATGCCTTTATGGGCTTTGGGACTTATACTAATGGCGATTGGTGGTATTGGTTTATTATGCGGGCGCCTTATCAAAGCTGGTGTTTCTCGCCAAAGAGAATTCCTTGCTGATGCTTCTTCTGTGCAGTTCACTCGTAACCCTGATGCTATTGCGGGCGCCTTATCCAAGCTGGAAAAAATGGATTCTCGGTTAATATCACCTCATGCTGAAGCTGCTAGCCACATGTTTTTTGGTAAAACTATAAACACATACTTCTGGGAAGAAATGCTAGCAACTCATCCACCTGTTAGCGAACGCATTCAACGTGTTCGTGGGGTTAAAGTCAAGGCGCCTTCAGGTATATCACAACCCAGACCTAGCTCGCAAGATTCTTTGACAATGGGTTTAGCTGGGGGTTTAGCTGGCAGTACACCCAGTACTCCAAAACAAGTTGTACCGCAAGTTGGGACTGTGGCGCCAGAAAATTTAGCTCACGTCCAAGGTTTACTAGCACAGTTACCTGAATCTTTACGTGTATCAGTAAGAGATACTACTAGTGCAATGGCAATTGTTTTTGCGCTAGCTTTAAGTACTAACACTCAAAAAGAAGCTCAGATTGAATGGTTACGACAAGTCCAGCCAGAGGATTTAATAGAGAAAACTTTAGCATTAAGTATTGAAATAGAACAATTAGACCCAAGCATTCGTTTACCCTTAGTAGATTTAACAATACCAGCATTACGACAAATGCCTGCTATTGAATGTCAAAGAGTCTGTAAAACGATTCAAGGTCTAATTAAAGCTAACGGTAAACTTGAATTGTGGGATTTTGTATTGCAGTTGATAGTATGGCACCGTTTACAATCATCCGTAAATTCAGGCGCCTCTACTACAGTTCAATTTGACTCAATCGAAGAAGTTTGGTCAGATTGTTTACTGGTATTATCAGCATTAGCACGAGTAGGAGATTCTAATACTGACGCGGCAACATACGCTTTCCGTTCAGGTATTTACAGATTACCGACATCTGGAGAACTAGAAAAGCCTGACAAACTCGTAAAATGCAACTTTGCTGAAGTCAAAAAAAGCCTCGAACGTTTGCGTCTTGCCAACGGTAAAATCAAACAAGCAGTAGTCGATGCCTGCGCGCATACCGTTTTAACAGATAATAAGGTTACAGACCAAGAAGCTGATTTACTTCGCGCTGTCGCTATGACGCTTGATTGTCCTATTCCACCATTCCTTAACAAACGTAACGTTAAAAGTAACCGTTCAGGGGGGCGCCCTCAAATTTAATAAAAAATATTTATCATTGCATGTCAACAATAGAACTTGTGCAATTGGCACATAAAAATGGTAGGGTGCGTGATGCGATGAAAAAACTTGAACGTACGCGTTATCCGTCTGTCAAACAAGTGACAATGTTTTCACTTGCTTCTTAGACATGGTTCCTAACCTCATGCTTGTAGGTCAAAATCCTAACGGCGGTAATAGATTTTGCACGTTTTCCTCAACCGAAGTTCCAGAAACTCGATTAGAGACTTTAGCTCGTTGGGTAATTCCTACTGGTGGTGCTTTTCTTTTCTCACCATCAATTTCTTTCGTAATCTCTTTGTACTTCAAATTGAAGTGTGAATGTGGGTTAAAATCAAACCTACAATCACACAAAGCACGATTAATTCTTAATTCACAGGAATTTCTACACACAAAGCTTTTTCGTTAGAGAAAGGCGCCAGTTTGTACGCGACAAGGTTGTTTCTGAGTAGCACCATACTTATGTTCAGGTGCGTGACGCTACAGGTCTTATAACTACGTTCAAGTTTTTTCGTAGCGTCACACACCCTACTTATGTTCATAAATCTGCCGAGCAATCCTCTATATCCTGAGAAGTATATAAAATGAATTAGGAAAAAAGTCATGTATCAATAATCATCATATTATACTATAGAGTTCATTGAAGTACGTATATAAGCAGTAGTAAAAGTTTTGAGCCAAATATCTACCGTTTTAAAGAGTTATTAAGCGAATTTTCGGGTTTATATAGTAATTACTACTGAGT
>NZ_JBXXZH010000411.1:0-5435 GCF_059640475.1 Calothrix sp. CBUCES-K 9914 | reverse complement strand
TAACATTAAAACTTTTATCAAGCCGAGATTTTAGTTGGATTAGTGCAGTAAAAACGCTTGTTAGATACGTGTTTAAGCTATAGTACCTTCAAAACTAATTATCTGCACTATTTTTAAATGTCTGTTCCGGCGCCTTAATCCCACCAGATAACTGATGAAGAGTGCAGGCTACTCCCAAACAAATGCAATTTTATTGCCAATACTGTTATATTCGACGGCGCCTAAAAATGAATCGTTCCGCACGAAATTAGTTTTAATGTGTTAAAATAAACGGCCTTGACATCAGTTTTGACTAGCTATTTAGAGTCTAGGTTCCCCAGAAACAATTACAGTTAGCTTGCCCCAGAGCTACTTGCAAAAGATCAAGGCACAAAGACGATTATTATACTGGTGACAGTTAATACACATTTTAGATAAGAAAAAATTAGAAATCAAAAGTAATTCAAACAAAATTTAATCTACTTCAATTTTTTTTCTAATTCTTTGCATAAAAAAGCCCAGAGCTTATTAATTAGCCTGGGTTTATATCTGTATAAAATAGTATCGGGATGACAGGATTCGAACCTGCGGCATCCTGCTCCCAAAGCAGGCGCGCTACCAAGCTGCGCTACATCCCGTTCTTGACTATATAATTGCTTTCAATTGGAAGAATACTAAATGAATATAGCATAAAATCCAGCAATTGTACAATAGAAATTTTATTTTTGTTTTTACTTACCTTAACGTTTACTTTTTAATCTAAGTCGCGAAGGTGCAATTATTGAGGATACCAAAACATTCCCTTAATACCTTCGGGGTCAGATATAAAACCTAAACCCCGGTAGAAATCAACAACGTGAGGGTCAGCAAAGAGAGTTACATTGCTGATTTCTTCAAGTCTAAGTTTTTTAAGTACGTATTTCATCAGTGCCTTACCCAGACCTCTACCTTGATAGTCTGGGTGAACGACCACATCCCAAATTGTGGCGTTAAATGAATGGTCTGAGGTTGCGCGTGCAAAACCAATTAGGCGCCGCTCTTGTCCTCGAACCTGCCACATAGAGGCAACGAGAAAACTGCACTCAATAGCTTTCTTGACCTTTCGTAAAGGACGACGTGACCATCCGACCGCATCACAAAGTTCTTCGAGTTCGTATAGGTCAATATCGCGCTCGGTACTAAAAACGATACGAGTGTCTCGCTCTGATGCATTCGTGGCGCCATTAGGAACGGATTTACCATTAGCATCCAAGTAGTGTTCTTCGGAAGGAGTAGTGCGGGTGGTCGCAGTCTCCGAGGTACTAAACCAAGTTTTCCAGAAACCCATGCCAGGTGGTTCGGGTAGTATAACTGAGGAGCATTTCTATTGAAAGAGTTGATAAGCTTTGTGCTAGGAACGTCAACTAACAGTACACTCACACTTAAACTGAATATTAAGTACAAAGCAAAACACTGACTCTAAATGACGTTTACTATATTCTTCGGCTTATTTCACATCAATCAACTTCAACTGTAGCACTTTGTTGCAAGACTCCGAACAATATTGCGCTAATACTCCGTATGATTTTTGCTTTGAACCAAAGTCATTAACAACCCACTACTAACAATTAAGAATGGCAACTGGATTAAAAACCTCCACCCTAGAACTTCTCAAACGCTTTAATCGAGCGTTTCCTCAGTTCTACGAGCAATTTGTCAGCAGTGAAATTCAACTGCAAAATTTGCGTTTAGCTTACCGTTTATACAAAACTAGACGTGCCGTTATTGAACTCAAAGCAGAAGGTAGTAAAAGTGCCTTACATTTCGCCTACCGTAATCAGTCTTTTCTTCTCAGCGATATTTTTGGAGTACTAGCAGCTTATGGGTTAACAATCCACTCGCTATCCTTATACGGTCAAATCAAACCACCGATGCTAGTTTTTATCAAACTAATCGTATCGCGCGGAAGTAAATCGCTCACCGACAAAACAGCTGAGAATGTTTGTCGTGCAGTACGCGAAGCGCTAGGTGGTCGATTTGAAGTAGAAGAAATGCTCGCAGTCGAATTCAATTTAGATGCTGGTTTAGAGCAAATTCAAACCGAGTTTTACGTAGACCCAGTGTTTCACTTACCCGCACTGGTGATCGAAGCTGACAACCAACCAGGACTGTTTTACAAAGTCATGTACGCAATTTGGCAAGAAGACCTTCTGGTTGTTAATGCCAATTTACTTGTTTGGCGTGGTCGTACTCGCCTGATTCTCTACTTACTTGGACCAAACGAAAGTTTGATACCTGAATACTTAGGCCATAAAATCGCTGAAGGGGTGCGAACTAGGCTACTTGGCAAGTAAATATTTTTATTTTTAAGGAGAAAAACAAATAACAAAGGATATTAGTTCAAAAAATCTGTTAATTTATCTCTTACCTTAAACTTTCTGGCTTATATTCAACAAATCCGTATTCAGTCGCACCAAAGCGCGCGATTGTACGATAGAAGTATGGCAACCATCGAAATAAGAGGCGTACCACACGCATACGAGTTCTCAAAACCGACATCATGCCCCGACGCTGTAGTTTTTGTCCACGGTTGGTTAAACAGTCGTGGATACTGGCAGCCTGTGATTTCTCGTATTGGGGTTGATATCCAATGCTTGTCCTATGACCTTAGAGGTTTTGGGGAATCTCAAACTAAGACACGAAGCCAAAACGCGCGTGAATTAGTAGCTTCTCTTAAGCTGACTTCATATGGCAGTGATTATAGCAGTGAAATAGTAAATACCTTTGAATCAGTTTATACACCAGAAGCTTATGCTCAAGATTTAGTCATTCTTTTACAGAAGCTCCAAATTAAGAGTGCTTGGTTGATTGGTCATTCTCTTGGAGGAACAATCGCGCTTTGGGCTGCGGCAAAACTTCCTGACAAGGTTAAAGGTGTAATTTGTATTAATGCTGGAGGAGGTATTTACTTAAAAGAAGCATTTGAGCAGTTTCGGACTGCGGGGCAAAAATTTTTACAAGTTCGTCCGCGCTGGCTTTCTCAAGTGCCATTAATCGATTTGTTATTTTCTAGAGCTAGTGTTGTGCGTCCTTTAGAAAGGCATTGGGCAAGACAGCGAGTAATTGATTTTGTAGTTGCAGACCCAGAAGCCGCTTTAGGGACACTGCTTGAGTCTACTACCGAAGAAGAAGTAAATCGTCTGCCTCAATTAGTAGCACAGCTTGAGCAACCTGTTTATTTTTTGGCAGGCGCCGAGGATAAGGTCATGGAACCCAAGTACGTGCGTCACCTAGCGAGTTTCCATCCCTTATTTCAATACAGTGGCGATAATGTCATCGAAATTCCTGAATGCGGTCATTTAGCCATGTTAGAGCAGCCAGAAGCTGTTGGTAACGAAATTCGTCGGCTTGTAGCGCAGCATTCATGAATTTTGGATTGTGGATTTTGGATTTTGGATTAATCTAAAATCTAAAATCCAAAATCTAAAATTTTTAGTACAGTTTCATTACCTCGGTCAGTCCCAACCTTGATTGAACGCCTAATGAGAGTCGTGAGGTGTGACCGAGAGCAAGATGTTCTGAAGCTGCACAGCCAATCATTGCGGCATTGTCAGTACAGTATTTTAATGGTGGGAATAATGCTCGTAAGTTATGAGTCGCGCAAGCTTTGGACAGTGTTTTTCTCAACGCGCTATTAGCGGCAACACCTCCACCAACTGCGATAGTATCAAGTTCATAGTCGAGGGCACATCTAATAGCACGTTTTGTTAACGCGCGTGCGACTGTTGCTTGAAAACTCGCAGCAATATCCGCCACCGGAACAACGGTGCCAGATTTTTCTATTTGCTGTACTAGACGGAGTACAGCTGTCTTTAAACCACTAAAACTGGCATCATACGGATGATAACCACCATTTGGTAGTGAAACCCTTCCTTCTGGAAATACAAACGCCTGGGGATCACCTTGAGAAGCAATACGGTCGATAGCAGGTCCACCTGGATAACCAAGTTTTAACAATCGTGCTACCTTGTCAAAAGCTTCTCCAGCGGCATCATCACGAGTTTCACCCAACGTTTCATAGGCGCCACATTCTTTAACGTGAATCAAACTTGTGTGCCCACCAGAAACGAGTAAACTCAAAAAAGGTGGCTTTAAACTTGGCTCACTCAAATAAGTCGCGTAAATATGTCCTTCAAGGTGGTGAACTCCCAAAAAAGGCTTATCATGCAGCATTGCCAAAGTTTTACCTGCTGTCATTCCCACTAACAACGCTCCTACCAACCCAGGAGCGCAAGTTGCTGCTACCCCATCAATTTCTGCCCAACCAACTTGTGCTGACTCCATCGCTTGTGTAATGGCGCCGTTAATAATTTCCAAATGCGCGCGTGACGCCACTTCTGGCACGACTCCACCATATTGCTGATGCACAGGGATTTGTGAAGAAATAATACTGCTTTTAACCTCACGATTATCAACTATTGCTACTGCTGTCTCATCACAACTCGTCTCAATTGCTAATACAGTCGCCATAACTCCGCGCCTCCTAACTCCTTTTTACTCAGCACTCAGCACTCCTAACTATTAACTTTTGTTCGCAAAGCTTTAACTTTTATTTACTTCAACTTTACTCTGTTTACCGCCACAGATTATGATGACATGCTAGTTATGCAAATAAAGATTGTACAAGCCGCTTCGTTTTGTACATGAAACTTTTTGTTTCGTAATAAAAGGAAACAATCCCATGCAACGTTTGTTTGCTCTATTTCTAGCCATTTGCCTCTGGTTTAGCTTTACCCCGCCAACCCTGGCGTTAGGAGCTGACCTAGTACCTTGTAGCGATTCTCCTGCCTTCCAAGCACGCGCGGAAGCAGCGAGAAATACAACCGCTGACCCCAACTCTGGTGCGAAGCGTTTTGAGCGCTATTCGCAAGCCCTATGCGGTCCAGAAGGCCTACCTCACCTAATTGTGGATGGGCGCCTCGACCGTGCGGGTGATTTCTTGATTCCTAGCATCCTGTTCCTTTATATCGCTGGTTGGATTGGCTGGGTTGGTCGTGCTTACCTTATTGCTGTACGCAAGTCCCCAAACCCAGAACAGAAGGAAATCGTCATCGATGTTCCTTTGGCTCTCCCACTTATGGTGAGTGGATTTACATGGCCTCTTGCTGCAATCAAAGAGCTTACGAGCGGTGAGTTAACAGCTAAGGATACAGAAATCCCTATTTCTCCTCGCTAGTAAACTCCACGCTAGTGAAACATACGAGTTACAAACGATACTTCCACATTTAATTATCTGAATAATTATCCGGAAGCGCGTTTGTAATTAAAAACCCTATTAATTAGGGAAATTAATCCAGTCGAAACAAACTACAGTTGTTTAGAGGAGTTTTACTCGTGCAACAAAAACATTTCCTTAGATATTTATCTCTTGCTCCAGTTACGCTGTTTGCTTTATTGATTTTTACAGCAGGACTGTT